>JAHFRC010000021.1 GCA_023259015.1 Nitrosomonadales bacterium
TATGCCAAAAGGCCTATATATTTTGACGTAGGCAAATGGAGAATATTTTTGTCAGTGTTTGCCTGACAGTTTCTTACCCGGCGCTGCTGCACTTATGCAAAACGCCCATACTCTTTGCACAGGCGGTTAACTCGGCCAGAGCTTGTTCGTAGTTATAGCTGCTTACACATCGTTTTATCGAAGCCAGTTCCTGCTTCATGGCGGCATCGCCGCTTGCCAGCCTGTGTATCCGTGCTACTGTATCTTCCACGCTGGAGTCAAATTGTTCCAGTTGCTCCATGGCCTGGCGGATAAGGCTGTGCAACTCTTCTATGTTGGCCTGGCCTGTCGCTTCAGCGACCTCGCCAGCAGCTTCTTTTTTCGCTGCCCGTAGCTGGAGGGCGCGGTTAATTGCAGCAAAAAGCTGGGTGAGTTCGGTATCGACTGCCGGAAGCTGCTTTTCAATTCTGGTGTTTGCTTTGTCACGGATGGAGGCTTCCAATTTTGCGGCCTTGTCTTGCAATTTGTCGGCACCCAATGTTCCCAGCAGGCTTTTCAGCGTGTGTGCCAGGCGTTCGGCTGTTTCCCAGTCATTCGCTGCGGTGGCCAAACGGATTTCGGCAAGTGTATTTTGCTGGCCATTGAGGAATTTTTCCATGATGGCGCAATAGCCCGCTATATTGCCGCCCATACGGCGCACTCCTTCGGCCACCCGCACTTCCGGCAAATCCGGCATGGTGTCAGTGCTTGGCGCAGCCTCAGTATTCTGCAGTACCTTTGAATTGGGTGTTGATGAAAGGGCGGCTAGCTGGGCGGGAACAATCCACTTGGCGAGGATAGACACCATCTGGTTCGGGTCAAGCGGCTTGGTGATGTGGTCGTTCATTCCGGCCGCCAGGCACTGGTCGAGGTCGCCCGCCAGCACATTGGCGGTCATGGCGATGATCGGCAACTCGGCAAGCCTGGGGTTCTTGCGTATCTCGCGGGTGGCTGCGATGCCGTCCATCACGGGCATCTGCATATCCATCAGCACGCCATCGAATTTTTCCTCCCATAAACGAGCAACGGCCTCCTTCCCGTTTTCGACAATGGCCACCGCCACCCCGGCTTTTTCCAGCAATTCACGCGCCACCTGCTGGTTTATTTCATTGTCTTCCGCCAGCAGCAGGTAGGCGCCGCTGATTTTTGCGGCGAGATCGGGGTGGAAGAGAACTGTTGTTGCGCTTCTCCTTTCCCTGGGTTCTCCGTGCCCGAAGATTTCCATGGCCGCGTTGAACAATTCGCTTTGCTGGAATGGCTTGGACAGTATTCCGTTAACAGAATTATTCTCGATATGTTGCAGCATTTCGCTTTGGCTGAAAGAAGAGATCAGCAATATTCTCGGCGCATGGCTTAACCCGGTCATCGCATGGATTTTTTGCGCCGCCTCGATACCATTCATTACCGGCATTTTCCAGTCGAGGAGCACAAGCTGGTAAGGCATTCCTTCCCGGTCGGCCTGTTCTACCGCCTGCAATGCTTCAAGGCCGTTAGCGGCTTTCACTACCTTGAAACTGATGGACTCCAGGTAGGATTGCAGAATATGTCGGCAAGTCGGATTATCGTCCACCGCCAGCACGCGCATCCCGCGCAGGTCAACGTTCAACTGATCGCGTTTCATGCTGCGCCGCTCTACCGCCTTCCCGAAACATGCTGTAAATATGAATTTCGATCCTTCGCCTGGGGTGCTCTCCGCCCAGATTTTTCCGTTCATCAACTCCACCAGTTGTTTGCTGATGGACAGCCCCAGGCCGGTGCCGCCGAATTTGCGTGTAGTGGTGCTGTCCGCCTGGGTGAAAGCCTGGAACAACCTGTCGATTTGTTCCTGCGTCATGCCGATGCCGCTATCGCGGATCGTAAAGCGCAGGACGATGCTATCCGCCGTTTCTTCTTCAGCTTCGGACAGCACCAGAATCTCGCCTTTTTCGGTGAACTTAAGGGCGTTGCCTGCCAGGTTGATCAGCACCTGCCCCAGGCGCAATGGGTCGCCGATCAAATGAGGATAAACATCCAGCGACGTTTCAAACAGGAACTCAAGTCCCTTCTCCTCGGCCTTTGCAGAAATAACCGTTGCGAGGTTGCCCAATACATCTTCCAATTCGAAACGCACCTGCTCCATGGTCATCTTGCCGGCCTCGATCTTGGAGAAGTCCAGCACGTCGTTGATGATGCCGAGTAACGCCTTGGCGGAACCATGGACTTTTTGCAGGTAATCGCTTTGTTTCGGTGTCAGTTCCGTCTGCATGCACAAGTGGCTCAGCCCGATAATGGCGTTCATCGGGGTGCGAATCTCGTGGCTCATGTTGGCGAGGAAGGCGCTCTTGGTTCGGTTGGCGGCATCGGCGGCTGCCATGGCCTTTTTCAGTTCCTGCATGGTTTCATGAAGCTGCTGCTCTATCTGTTTTCGCCCGGTGATATCCTGAATAATGGCTATACCGTACTTGAAGTTTCCGTTCTTCTCGCGCATGGCTGAAGCAGTGAGGTCTCCATGCATGGTTTCGCCGTTCTTGCGGATGTATCTCTTTTCTATATTGAAGTCATTGATTTCACCCGCCAGCAATTTTTTTGACAAGGTCAAATTCGGCTCGATATCGTTGGGATGGGTTATCCCCTTGAAGTCGCGTGCCAGCAATTCTTCTTCCGAATAACCGGTCATTTCGCAGAATGCCTTGTTGACTTTCAGGTAGTTGTAGTCCGATCCGACCAGGTTCATCCCCACCTTGGAATAATCGAAAACATGCTTGAATTGTTCCTCCATTGCGTGCAGCGCCTGCTCAGCCTGCAGGCGTTTAACCAGTTCCTGTTTTATCAAGTTGGAAGACTGCAGGGCGCGCGCCTGGTTATGCATCAATAGCCAGATGAACAGTGTAATAAGCAGGCTCGATCCGATGCCGATAACGGCGACGGCACGTGATTTTCCATTGTCGATTTGCGCTTCGAATTGGGGCAGGGAATGCACCCCTATGGTCCATGTGTGCTCGGCAATCCGGATGCGCAGGAAGCTCCGGAAGCGGGGATGCTCATGTTGGATGATGGTATTGGAGTCATACATCACCGTCCTGCCCGAGGTTTCTTCGCCGTCGTAAACTTCGATGTCGATGTCAGGATTCTCGCCGAGGATGCCGTGCATCAGTTCATCCATGCGGAACACGGAACCTATCCAGCCAATGATGTTGGCGCGGCGCTCGGCAACAGTGTCATGCGGTGAACCGTGTCTATACACGGGCAGAACCATCACGAAACCGGCCTGTTTGTCCTTGTCGGTTTCAAACAGCAGGCTTATTTTTCCGGAGAGGATGGCGTTACCGGTGTCGCGCGCCTGTTCCATGGCTGAGCGGCGCATCCCCGTACCGGAGTCTCCCGGTTGCGGATGTTCATTGTCGGAGAGCATGTCGTAGCCGAAAACTTGCGGGTTGCGCTCATCATGCGGCTCGACGTAGAGGACGGGGGCATAAACATCGCGTTGCCCCTCCGGCCAGATGTTGTATGCAGGTAAGCTTGTCCTGTCTTCCCATGTACTGTACTCGGGAAAGCCTTCCTTGCGCACGGCGGCGATGTGCCGGCCTTTCATTGCCTGCGGCACGACCGGCATATAGCGGATGCCCTGGATGCCGGGGTAATTTTCCTTCAGCCGCAGCCTTGCGACATAGTCGCGGAATTCGCCGCGGTCAACGGTGCTGGCATGGGCGAACAACCCATCCACCCCGCGCATCACCTGCTCGTAGGTTTTTATGCGCTTGCTGACATCGGCTACGGCGTCGCGCACGCGGTAATCAAATTGGGTTTGCAGCGCCTGCTCGGCGTTATGCCGTGCGTTCTCCCACGACTGGTGGGTGATCGCCAGGGAAATAACAAGAATCAGCCAAGGCAGGAACGTTGCAGCATAATCCGGTATGCGGCGAGGTGGGAGGGGAGTTGTTTTGTTTTGCATAGTCATCCACCGTCTCTTGCAGACGGTGGTATTCATCTTCAGGTTCACATCCTACTGAATGCTTGTGAGATGTCAATATGAGCCAATGCCAGTTGCAGTAAATGTGAGGTAGTAAAAGGCTATAAAGGCTTTTCATGCGCGGGGTGGGCGCACGGTGCGAAATCTGTCCATCCTGCCAATCTGCGGTCGGGAGCTTCCATAAGTTTGTGCGCTGCAATATAATTTAGGCCGTGAATTTTTGTTGAACGCTTCATGTATCGTGTGGTCTCTCTCTTGCAGGCTCAGCGTAGCACGCAAATTCAGATGTGGTTGGTTCCGTGCGGTGCAAGAATGCCCGTCTTTCACCTTAAAACGCATGCTGTTTTCTGGTGGTTTGGGTGGGTTTTCGGCATAGCGTTCGCCCATATGTTTAATGCAGCAATATTATGGAGCAGCATTTTAGTGATATCGCTTTTGCATTCGATGTTTCAACCACCCCAGGCAAGCCGGGGTTTATTTAATTGAGGTCGCACCTTATGCCTGCTCTCATGTCGCGCCGCCGCTTCATCACCTTCATTGCCGCTGCCGCAGGCCTGCCGCTGCTGCTGAAGGCAGGTGGCGCACAGGCCAGGCCTGCGCGCTGGGATGGCACCGCTCTCGGTGCACCTGCCTCCATCCAGCTTTACCATACTGACGAGGCTCAGGCGCGTGCCGCCATCGCTGCAGGACTGGAAGAGTTGAAACGCCTCGAGGCGGTCTTCAGCGTTTACCGCGCAGACAGTTCCATTTCCAGGCTGAACCGCGAGGGCGTGCTGGAAAATGCGCCTCAAGATTTCATCGTCATGCTGACGCGCGCCCTGTCGCTGGCCAGCATCAGCGACGGGGTTTATGACCCCACCATACAGCCGCTGTGGCAACTTTATTTCCGCCACTTCACCGCAAGCAATCCCGACCCTGCCGGACCTGCGCCGCGCGATATTTCCACTACACTTGCCCTGGTGGATTGGCGCGCAGTCGAGGTGGATGCCGGGCGCAACAAAGTTTCCTTCGTCCGCCCCGGCATGGGGCTGACGCTGAATAGCGGCGCACAGGGTTATATCACCGACCGCGTCACCGATATATTGCGCGTCCACGGTTTTGATCGCATGCTGGTGGACATGGGCGAACCGCGAGCAATTTCGGCCAAGCCGGACGGCTCCGCCTGGCGCATCGGCATTGCCAACCCCGCCGACCCCGGCCGCTCGGTCGCCACACTGGATGTGGTAGACAAGTGCGTTTCCACCTCGGGCGGTTACGGAACCCTGTTCGATGAAGCAGGGGCATTCACCCATCTCATAGACACCCGCACCGGACGCACCGCGCCTGCCATGCTGGGGGTATCGGTGGTAGCAGATACCGGCACTGTTGCCGACGGCCTTTCTACCGCCATGCTGATGGCGCCGGTCGAGCGCCGCCATGCCATACTCAAGGCTGCCGGGGGGCTGAAGGCGATCTACGTTACGCCAGATGGGGTGGCATCCACCGTGGAAGCATGATCGTGGGCGAACCCGTTTACAGCGTTACAGATTTCAGCGCTCCTGCCATGGTCGAGGGTATCGCCCAGGTGGTGGAACTGGACGGCAAGACGGCATGGCTGGTGCCCGAGCAGACCACTAGTTGCGGCAGCTGCGCCTCGGCATCGGCATGCGGCGCCAAGGGCATTGGCACCACAGCCAGCCGGCTTGAATTGCGCCGCTTCCAGCTCATCAACGACGCCGGCCTCAGGGTCGGCGAGCGGGTGGTGGTGGGCATCCGCGAGAATGCGCTGCTCAAGGCTTCAATCACCGCCTATGCCATTCCGCTGGCCACGTTGCTGAGCGCTGGCGCGCTGGCGCAATGGGCGGCTGGCAGCGACCTCGTCACCATTGCGGCCATGTGTGCGGGCCTGGCGCTCGGGCTGGTATTTGCGCGTATGGGCGCCAGTCGCCTGTTGTCGCGCGGCGATCTTGCACCACGCTTCATTCGCCGCGCCGGCATGGGCGATACGTGCAATTCATGAGCAGGCAAAGGATAGCAGGATGAAAGAATATGTTCTCTTGATGATAAGCGCGGCGCTGGTCAACAACGTCATCCTGGCGCGCTTCCTCGGCCTGTGCTCGTTCATGGGCGTGACCACGCGCATCGACACCGCCATCGGCATGGGCATGGCAACCACTTTTGTCATCACCGTCTCGTCCATGTTGGACTGGGTGGTCGAGGCCGCCTTGCTGCAACCCTACGGCTTGGGCTATTTGCGCACGGTGACTTTCATCCTGATTATCGCCGCCACCGTGCAGTTCACCGAAATGATAGTGAAGAAGGTATCACCGCCGCTGTTCGAGATGCTGGGCATCTACCTGCCGCTGATTACCACCAACTGCGCGGTGCTGGGCGTTGCCCTGCTGTTGGTCGAGGGTAAAATGAATTTCATCGGCGCCACGCTGTTTGCCTTCGCTTCTTCGATAGGTTACAGCCTGGTGATGGTCATTTTCGCCGGACTGCGCGAACGGCTGGCGCTGGCCGATATTCCGCGCCTGTTCGCCGGCCCGCCGATCGGTTTCATCGTCGCCAGCCTGCTGGCGCTGGCGTTCATGGGTTTTTCCGGCATGAGCACGGGTTGAGGATGCAAGTATGGGAGCCTCTAAAAATTCAGGGTTCGCTCAAATGCCCCACAAGGGGACGCCGATCCGCTACGGGCAAAAGCAGCCCGTGCGGAGTCGTCAGCAAGGCGCGGCAGAGGGGTCAGCAGGCAAGCCGCTTAGCTGCTGCTCGCAAAAAATTTCGCCGCGCCGCATATTGGGTATATGTAAGCAAGAAACTTTTTTCCGCAACACAGCAATTGAGATGAAACATGGATTTTTAGAGGTTTCCATATGTTAGTTGCAGTTGTCAGTCTTACGGTAATGGGCATCGTTCTGGGCGGCCTGCTCGGCGTGGCTGCGCGCTTCCTTGCCGTGGAAGAAAACCCGCTTGAAGAAGAATTGAAGGCCATGTTGCCCGGTTCGCAGTGCGGCCAGTGCGGCTATGTCGGCTGTGCCCAGTACGCGGCGGCGCTGGCGAAGGGTGAGGCCTCGGTGACCCTGTGCTCTCCCGGCGGTAAAGCGGTGATCGAGCAATTGGCCAAGAAGCTGGGCGTCACCGCCGACCTTTCCGAACACGAAGAGAAGGGGCCGGAGTACGCCTTCATCAAGGAGGATATGTGCATCGGTTGCACGCGCTGCATCAGGGAGTGTTCGACGGACGCCATTCTGGGCGCCAACAAACTGATGCACACGGTGATCGTCGATGTCTGCCACGGTTGCGGCAAGTGCGCCAAGGTTTGTCCCACCGACGCCATTATCATGATTCCGGTGCCGGTGACGTTGGCCAATTGGCATTGGCCCAAACCCGAGGTTGAGCAGGAACAAAACAAGCCCGAGGTTGCGCCTGCGCATTAGTGCAAGTTATTAAACGTGGTTGATTGAAAGAATATAACAACAAATGAAACTTTACCCCATCCGCGGCGGCATCCATCCGGAATACCGCAAGGAGTTGACCAGCAAAAAAACCATCGTTGCGCTGCCGCTGCCGCTTGCGCTGTACATTCCCCTGCAGCAGCATATCGGCGCACCTGCCGAAGTGCTGGTGAAAGCAGGCGACCTGGTCAAGAAGGGCCAGATGATCGCGCGCAGCCAGGGTGTGGTATCGTCTCCCCAGCACGCGACCACTTCCGGTCGTATCACGGCAGTGACGCAGGTGGCCGCGCCGCATCCTTCGGGGTTGCCGCAGACTACCGTCGTCCTCGAACCCGATGGCAAGGATGAATGGGCAGACCTGCCTGAACCATTCGCCGATCCATTCAGCGCCGATGCGCACGCGATCCATGAACGTGTCGCGCAATCGGGCATTGTCGGCATGGGCGGCGCTGCATTTCCTTCGGCGGTGAAACTGAATCTGGGCACACAGAAAAAACTCGAAATCCTGCTGCTCAACGGCGCGGAGTGCGAACCATACCTGACGTGCGATGACCGCGTGATGCGCGAATACCCCAACGAAATAATCGACGGCGCACGCATCATGGCGCACGCGCTGGGTACGCCCAGGGTGATCATCGCCATCGAACAGAATAAGCCGCAGGCAATAGAAATCATGACCAAGGCGGCATCCGCATTTGCCGAGATCAAGGTGATCGGCGTGCCGGTACAATATCCGATGGGCTCCGAGCGCCATCTGGTGCAGGCGATCACCGGCCGCGAGACGCCCGCGCGCAAGCTTACTGCCGACCTTGGCGTGGTGGTGCACAACGTCTCTACTGCCCGTGCCGTGCACCACGCCGTCCGCTTTGGCCGACCGCTGGTCGCGCGGGTGGTGACAGTGAGCGGCAGGGCGATACGCGAACCCAAAAACATATTGACACCCATCGGCGCGCGCATAGCCGACCTGGTTGAATTCTGCGGCGGCTTTGCACAGCGCCCCGAGAGCGTGGTCAATGGCGGGCCGATGATGGGACAGCCGCTGGCCAGCCTGGATGCGCCGGTAGTCAAGGGTACTTCGGGCATCCTGGCGCTCACCGCTGAGGAGATCAATAACCGCCCGACCAATTCATGCATCCGCTGCGGCAGTTGCGTCACCATCTGCCCGTGCGGCCTGTCGCCATTGGATATGGCGGCCTATATCCGCAAGGATAATCTTGAGGGCGCCGCCAAACTCGGCGTGATGGACTGTTTCTCGTGCGGCAGTTGCTCATATGTATGTCCTTCGCACATACCGCTGGTGCACTACTTCAACTATGCCAAGGGAATGCTGAAAGACCTGGAGAACGAGTTGCGCAAGAATGACCGCGTTAAGAATTTGGCCGAGGTGCGGGTCATCCGCATCGAGAAGGCAAACGAGGCCAAGAAGACTGCCCTGGCCGCGCGTAAACCGGCTCCAGCAACCACTGCCCCACCAAGCAATACAGGGGAAACCAAAGCAGCGCCACCCACCCCAGAAGAAAAGGCTGACGCATGAATATTGCTACTACCAGCGGGCCGTTCACCCACGGATATAACACCGTCCAGAAAACCATGATCACGGTGCTGCTGGCGCTGGCGCCGGCCACTCTCTTCAATTTTTACTTGTTCGGCTTGCCGTCCATCCTGTTGTTCGCCGTCACCGTCGGCTCCTGCCTGGCAATTGAGGCGGGATGCATGGCGCTGGCGGGCAAACCGGCAAAGACGGCGCTGAGTGACTATTCGGCGACACTCACCGGCTGGTTGCTGGCGATGAGCCTGCCGCCGTGGGCGCCGTGGTGGATCGGTTTGCTCGGCGCACTTTTCGCCATCGCGTTGGCGAAGCATGCCTTTGGCGGCCTCGGCCAGAACGTGTTTAACCCCGCCATGGTGGGGCGTACCGCCATGCTGGTGTCGTTCCCCGTGGTGATGACCGCATGGATCATGCCGCACCCGCTGTTTTCATCCGGCTCACCGGGGCTGGCGGAGGCTATCGCCATCACCTTCGGCGGGCACATGCCCGACACGGTGAGCGCGGCTTCGGCGCTGGGTTACATCAAGACCGAATTATCGCGCGGCATTCCGGTGACGCAATCGATGGCCAAGGTGCCCGACCTGATGGACATGGTGCTAGGCTATCGCGCAGGCAGCCTGGGTGAAACCTCGGCGATATTCATACTCGCGGGCGGCTTGTTCCTGATGTCCAAGCGCATCATCTCGTGGCACATCCCGTTGAGCCTGATGGGAAGCTTGTTCGTGATGGCTGCGCTGTTCCACGCTGTCGATCCTGCCCACTATGCCAGCGGAATTTTTCACCTCATGTCTGGCGCAACTTTTCTGGGGGCGTTTTTCATCGCCACCGATTACGTCACCTCGCCGGTGTCCAAGAAAGGGCAAATCGTTTTTGGCATCGGCTGCGGCTTGCTTACCTGGCTCATCCGTAATTTTGCCGGTTACCCGGAAGGCATGGCCTTTGCGGTGCTGCTGATGAACGGGCTGACTCCCATCATTGACCAATACACCCGCCCACGTGCATTTGGGCGCGACAGCAAGGGTGAACCGCTGCCCCTGGGGAAGCCATGAAACAACAGCGCATGATGATTCATGGGGTGATACTAGGCATATTCTGCCTAGGCTTCGGGCTGCTGCTCGCCGCCACCGACCAGCTCACCGTAAAAGATATTGCGGCACGCGCCATTGAAGACAGGTTGAACTCGCTCAGCCAGGTGATCCCGGAAAGCATCCACGACAACAACCTGGTCACCGACGCCATCGCCATGAAAGATGGGCAAGGCAATGAAATTACCGTATACCGTGCCACCAAGGCAGGCAAGGTGACCGGCGTGGCTTACGAAATATTCGGCACCGGCTATGCCGGTAGAATCAAGCTCATGCTGGGTGTTGACGCAGAGGGCAAAGTGCTCGGCGTGCGCGTTCTCGCCCACAAGGAAACTCCCGGCCTGGGCGACAAGATCGAAACCAAGAAGGGCGACTGGATACTGCGCTTCACCGGCCTGTCCATCGGCAACCCGCCGGTCGAGAAATGGAAAGTGAAGAAGGACGGCGGCCAGTTCGATCAGTTCGCCGGAGCCACCATCACGCCGCGTGGCGTGGTGCGCGCCATCCGCGAAGGGCTGGAATTTTTCGCCGCCAACAAGGCGCAGATGATGGACATGAGCGCGCCCAAGGCACCCATGAAGGAGGGGCATTAAATGACGACAGAATACAAAACCATCGTGAAGGATGGCCTGTGGGACAACAATGGCGTGCTTGCCATGCTGCTGGGCCTGTGCCCGACCATGGCCATGACTACCAGCGCCACCAACGGCCTGGGTATGGGCCTGGCGACGGCGGCGGTGATGGCTGCATCCGGCCTGCTGGTATCCATGTTCCGCAGCCAGATCACGCAGGAAGTGCGCATCCCGGTCTATATCCTGATTGTCGCGGCCATGGTGACGCTGGTGGACCTGTGCATGAATGCGTGGATGCATGAACTGTACAAGGTGCTGGGCCTGTTCATCCCGCTGATCGTATCCAACTGCCTGCCGCTCGCGCGCCTCGAAGCCTTCGCTGCCAAGGAGAAGGTGCTGCCTTCGCTGATGGACGGCATCTTCATGGGCATCGGCTTCACGCTGGCGCTCACCGCCATCGGTGCGGTGCGCGAAATCACCGGTGCGGGCACCCTGTTCGCCGATGCATCGCTGCTGCTGGGGCCGGCCTTCAAGTTCATGGAGACGCATGTGTTGCCACCGGACAGCGGCGTGCTGATGATGATCCTGCCGCCGGGCGGATTCCTCGTTGCCGGCCTGATGGTGGTGGGCAAGCGCATCCTCGACGTACGCGCCGGCAAGGCCATCCAGATGGGCGGCGCACATAGCGCAGCTTAAGGTGTAACCATGAAAATCGGAATCGCCTACGCCCTGCCGCATCGCCAAGTCTGGTTCGACGTCAACCTGCCTGACGGCGCCACCGTCAAGGAAGCCATCGAACGCTCCGGCATCCTCAAGCAGTTTCCGGAGATTGATCTGGAGCAGCAAAAGGTCGGCATATTCAGCAAGCTCAGCAAACTGGATGCCGTGCTGGCCGACGGCGACCGCGTCGAAATCTACCGCCCCATCATCTGCGACCCGAAGACTGTGCCGCGCAAGGCCAAGGCGGGAGGGGATGCGGAGGCGGAAGCGGGTTAACGTGAAATTCGCGCAGCGATTCGTTTGCCCCCTGTGACGATGCAAGTTGGCTCAAGCGAGGTCTTGAGCCATAACCCAACAATTTAGCCTCTACAAACCAAAGCTATTTGCCTTAGTGCCATTTGCATGTCAATTTGCATGTCAATTCGAAACAGAAAAACGGTTTGACAGGGAACTGTTACCTGACATAAAATTCGCGCCCTTCGAGATTCACTAAATTCATTGTATTAGGAAGTGCCATGAAAACATTTTCCGCTAAGCCCCAAGAGGTTCAGCACGACTGGTATCTGGTGGACGCTGCAGACAAGGTGCTGGGTCGTTTGGCCAGCCAAATTGCGGCGCGCCTGCGCGGCAAACACAAGGCGATTTATACCCCGCATGTGGATACGGGCGACTTTGTCGTGGTGGTCAACGCCAGGAAGCTGCGCGTGACCGGGAACAAGGCGCAAGCCAAGCTCTATCACCGGCACACCACATACCCGGGCGGGCTTTACACGACTAACTTCGCCAAGCTGCAGGAGCGCCACCCGGATCGTGTGCTGCAAAAGGCGGTAAGAGGCATGTTGCCGAAAGGGCCGCTCGGCTATGCCATGTTGCGCAAATTGAAAGTATACGGCGGTGCGGAACACCCGCATGCCGCACAGCAACCTAAACCAATTGAATTGTTGAAGGCATAATTTATGAGCGTGAATTACAACTATGGAACCGGCCGCCGCAAGAGCGCGGTAGCGCGTGTGTTCATCAAACCCGGCAAAGGCAATATCGTGGTGAATGACAAGCCGCTGGATGTTTTTTTCTCCCGCGAAACCGGCCGCATGGTGGTGCGTCAGCCGCTGCAACTTACCGACATGCTCAACACGTTTGACATCATGGTGAACGTATTCGGCGGCGGCGAATCCGGGCAGGCCGGTGCGGTGCGCCACGGCATCACCCGCGCCCTGATAGATTATGACGCAAGCCTGAAGTCTGTCCTGAGCAAGGCAGGTTTGGTTACGCGCGATGCGCGGGAAGTGGAACGCAAAAAAGTCGGTTTGCGCAAGGCGCGCCGCCGTAAGCAATTCTCCAAGCGCTAATGCTTGGTAGAGGTGTTTGTTAAAGCCGCCTTCGGGCGGCTTTCTCATTTCCGTTGTATTATCGCAAAAAAAGGAACAAGACATGATCAAAATCGGCATCGTAGGGGGTACGGGCTATACGGGGGTAGAGCTGTTGCGGTTGCTGGCGCAGCATCCGCAAGTGGAGTTGCGCACCATTACCTCGCGCGCCGAAGCGGGTACGTCGGTCAGCCAGATGTTTCCCAGCCTGCGCGGCTATGTGAATTTGTGTTTTACCCACCCCGATGAAGCGCATCTGGATCAATGCGATCTGGTGTTTTTCGCCACGCCCAACGGCATTGCCATGCAGCAAGCGCGTGCCTTGCTCGAAGCAGGGGTGCGGGTGATAGACTTGGCGGCGGATTTCCGCATCCGCGACGTAAAGGTTTGGGAAAAATGGTATGGCATGAGCCACGCCTGCCCCGACCTGGTTGCCGAAGCGGTATATGGCCTGCCGGAGGTTAATCGCGAACAGATCAGCCAGGCGCGGCTGGTGGCCAATCCGGGCTGCTATCCGACTGCGGTGCAGCTTGGTTTTATCCCATTGCTGGAAGCGGGCCTGGTGGATACGGCCGGGCTGGTTGCCGATGCAAAATCCGGAGTGTCTGGTGCGGGACGCAAGGCGGAGATCGGCTTCCTGTTTTCCGAGGCGGCGGATAGCTTCAAGGCCTACGGCGTGCCGGGGCATCGCCATTTGCCGGAAATAAGGCAGGAGTTGGCCCGGGTTGCACAACACGAAGTGGGGTTGACCTTCGTGCCTCATTTGACGCCGATGATACGCGGCATCCATGCCACGCTGTATGCGCAATTGAAACAGGATGCCGATTTGCAGGCGCTGTTCGAACGGCGTTATGCCGATGAGCCGTTTGTGGATGTGATGCCAACCGGCAGCCATCCTGAAACCCGCTCGGTGCGCGGGGCGAACCACTGCCGCATTGCGGTGCATCGTCCGCAGCAGGGTAATACCGTGGTGGTGCTGTCGGTGATCGACAATCTGGTCAAGGGCGCCGCGGGTCAGGCGGTGCAGAACATGAACATCATGTTCGGATTGCCTGAAACCATGGCATTGTCCAGCGTTCCATTGCTGCCCTGACCGTGCTGCGCAAATTAAAGCGAAAATTCAGCATTTCCGCGCCACGCCTGGCGGTGCGGCCGCACGTGCCGTGGTATGTGCGTTGGGCAATCACATTGCCCTTTTTGTTGATGGCCGGCTGGGTGGTATGGTGGGCTTATGATGCAGGCATGGAGCTTGCCGGTTTTCATCGCGGCCAGGCAGAAAGCGAATTGGCCAAATTGCGTGAGCAGACTGCCATGCTGAAAATTGAAAACGCCAAGTTAGCCAGCCAGGTTGTGTCCTATGAACGCCAAGTGCAGATAGAGCATGCCGCTAGTCTTGAAGCGGCGAAGCAACTGAAAGGATTGAGCGAGGAAAATATCCGGATTCAGGAAGATTTGGCGTTTTTTCAGAATTTGCCGGAGTCTGGCATGCGTAGCGGAGAATTGTCCATACAGCGCTTCAAGATCGAGCACGATGCCTTGCCTGGCGAATATCGCTATCGCATACTGCTGGTGCGAAGCGGGCAACAGCGTGCAAAAGAGTTTCAGGGTAATTTGCAATTACTGGTTAACGCGAAGCAAAACGGCAAAAAAACGGTAGTGGTATTCCCACAGGAAAACAAGGCAATGGAAGATGCTGCATACAAGCTTAATTTCAAGTATTATCAGCGTGTCGAGCACAGCTTTCAGTTGCCATCGGACATGTTAGTCGAAAGTATCCAGGTGCGGGTTTTTGAAAACGGGGCGAGCGAACCGATAGCCAAGCAAAGCGTCAGTTTGTCTTAAAGGGGGAGGTATGTTCAGCAAAAAACAAAGCAAGCCGCAAAATCGCATAGACTCACTGATTGGTGCAGGAACCAGCATAAATGGCAATCTCTGCTTTAGCGGCGGTTTGCGCGTGGATGGCGAAGTCAACGGTAATATCTTGGCCGCCCCGGGTAAACCCAGCACACTGGTGCTGAGCGAACATGGGTATGTCAAAGGCGAAATCAAAGTGACTCACCTGGTAGTAAATGGTGTAGTGGAGGGTCCGGCACATGCGACGGAATACCTGGAACTGCAAAGCAAGGCCAAAGTCATAGGTGATGTGTATTACAAAACACTGGAGATTCAATTGGGCGCCATAGTAGAAGGCAGGCTTATCCATTTGGCGAATGCGGAGTCAAATAAGGTGGTGGCGTTCAAGCTGAACAGTGCAGAATAATTTTTAAGGAGTGAACCATGAATACGGTAACTGAAATGCAAGAACCATTGATTTTCACCGATAATGCCGCCAACAAGGTAAAGCAACTGATTGATGAAGAAGGCAACCCCGGCCTTAAACTGCGTGTGTTCGTCAGTGGCGGCGGTTGCTCCGGCTTTCAGTATGGTTTTACCTTTGACGAAGAAGCCAACGAGGACGACACGGTTCTAATCAAGAACGGTGTGCAACTGCTGATTGACCCAATGAGCTTCCAATATTTGGCTGGCGCCGAGATTGACTATCAGGAAAGCCTGGAGGGTTCACAGTTTGTCATCAAGAATCCAAGCGCCACGACGACTTGCGGGTGCGGTTCTTCGTTCTCGGTTTAGCCGCTCTGGCTGACAAAATTGCGTGGGGCGCCACGCCAAATTTTGTTGGCCAGCATAATGCTCAAAAGATGCATTTAGGTTAACACCTTATCTGCTTAAGAATAGAATCCTTACGCACATCATTGCACTGGCGGCAACTCAGCAAGCAGCACCGGAAAAATCCGGTTCACATAATATTCTTCATTCGTAAAATCAGCGGGAAGCTGGGGCTGGCTTTTCGAGTTGGATTTATGTGCAAGCAAATTATCAGGCACTAAGGCGTTTTTACTATGCTTGGCAATTTGTGGCATATGAACGATGCAAAACGAAGATTGCATGCGCCGCTTGACGGCAAAATACCGTGTGAGTTTTACTTTGATGATCTGCATGCACTGAAAAATAGTGCAGGCATTAACTGCAAGATTTCTGCTCAAGAAACGGGAAATTCCGTCCAGTCAAACGGAGCCGCCTGTTCTTGAAATTGCAGTTCATTATCTAAACCCCGCAGATTCCTGTTCAGGCAACCGGAGCCACATTATATTGGTTTAATGTTTTCATATTATGGATCCAAGAAATACTCTGTCTGGCCAGAACACAGAACTTCAGAATGCAATAGCGTTGCACCAAAACGGGCGCTTGGCAGAAGCAGCAACACAATACAAAAAATTGCTCAATCTCTTTCCAAAAAACCCTTATTTATTGAGTGAGATTGGAATAATTGCGCTGAAAATGGGCGATTCCGAAGAAGGCGTCAGGTTGCTTGAAAAATCTTTGGAGGTTGAGCCCAACCAACCGGTTACATGTGTTAATTTGGGTATTGCGTTTTCCCAAAGAAAGCAACTTGTCAAGGCATTGGCAAATTATGACCGCGCGATTGCCTTGAAGCCAGATTATCTTCTGGTGCATTTCAAGCGTGGGGAGTTGCTCGAAAAATTAAACCGGCCAGAGGAAGCGCTGGCAAGTTATGGACACGTGCTTGCCGTAGAGCCAGGTAATTTTTCAGCACATTTTAAGCGAGGTGAGCTGTTTGAAAAGCTTAACCGGCTTGATGAAGTATTGGCAAGTTTTCCCCGGGTGCTTGCCATAAAACAAGATGATTTTCTGGTGCATTTCAAGCGTGGGGTGCTGCTGGAAAAATTTAAACGGTATGAAGAGGCATTGGCAAGTTTTTCCCGCGCAGTTGCCATTAAACCGGATGATGCATTGGCGCAAGTCAATTATGGGGTGCTGTTGCAAAATTCAAAGCGCCTTGATGAGGCCTTGGCAAGTTATAACCGTGCGATTACGGTAAAACCGGATTATGCTGAAGCATACTGGTTTAAATCACTTGTAAAACTCCTCGTTGGCGATTACGAAGAAGGGTGGCAGCTTCACGAATGGCGATGGCGGAGTGAGGGGTATAAGAATCTTTGCAGAAACTTTAATCGGCCTTTGTGGCTGGGTGAACAATCGATCGAGGGTCAGACTCTGCTTGTCCATGCAGAAGTTGGCTTGGGGGATAGCATTCAATTTTGCCGGTATTTACCCATGGTAGAAGCTGTTGGCGCCAAAATAATTCTTGAAATGCCAGCGCCGCTTGTTTCATTAATATCAACGCTCAAAGGTAATTACATGGTTGTTGAAAAAGGCAGCCCATTACCTTATTTTGACTTGCACTGCCCCGCGATGAGTTTGCCATTGGCATTCAAGACATCGTTGGAATCCATTCCGGCAACCGTTCCTTATCTATTTGCTGATCCTGATAAACAAAGGATATGGCGGAAGCGGCTGGGCAATAAAGAAAAACCGAGAGTCGGTTTGGTCTGGTCAGGGTTGATTCGTGGGAATATTGACCTGAACCCCGCTAAAAAACGCAGTGTCCCACTTCAACTATTGGAGCCGCTTTTGCGGCTGCCAATAGAATTTCATGCGCTGCAAAAGGATATCCGGCCAGACGACGCTGATGCTTTGGCAAAATTCAGGCATGTTTATACACATCAAGACAAAATATTTGATTTTTCGGATACGGCGGCGCTCATCAAAGAAATGGACTTGGTAATTTCCATCGACACTTCAATTGCCCATCTTGCCGGCGCACTCGGAATGCCGATCTGGATATTGCTGCCTTTCGTCACAGATTATCGCTGGACGCTGGATGGAACTGCCACCCCCTGGTATCCCTCCGCCACTCTGTTCCGGCAGTCTGAAATAGGCGAATGGCCTAACGTGATATCTGGAATCATCCAAAAATTGGAAGCAATGTTTTTATAACTGCATAAAATGGTTGCTGGCAAATGCCAGTTTGCGATTATTTTGGGTATTCCATGAAGTTTCTGCAGAGGGCGCCCGGAATACAATTAATTTGGCCGCCTTCATATTCCCAACATGATTTTCAGGTCTATCCGCAATTCTTTCGCTAGCTCATCAGCCTCTTCCACGCTTGCAATGGCATCCGGCATTTTGGACAGATCAACCCATTCCTGAAGGATCGGCTCGTTGATTTTGGTCGAAAAGAACACTCTTACAATGGGGGCAGACAGGCTCTTGTTTGATTGCTCTTCCACAATCGCTACACGGCCGGATTTCAATTTGACCAGCGTGCCGAACGGGTAAATACCCATGGTTCTGACAAACGCATGGAACACTTCCTTGTCGAACTGTCCCTCTTGCCATTTGGCCATTTCACGAATGGCCTTGGCTGGGGAAATCCCTTTCCTGTAATAATGATCAGAAATCAGCGAATCGTAGGTGTCGCATATTGCCGCCATCCGGGCGAAGAGCGACAGTGAGTCGATAGGCGGTTGCTCTGGGTAGCCTTTGCCATCCATCCGTTCATGATGGTGCAAGCAAACATCAAGGACAACATTGTCCATGCGGTGCTCTTTAAGCATTTCCCATCCTCGCATGGGGTGGGTCTTTATGATGTTAAATTCATCCTGGGTTAATTTGCCGGGTTTGTTGATCAATTTGGCCGGAGTCCCAACATTTCCGATATCCAGCAATAATCCAGCCAGGCCAAGGGTGATTATGGTTTCATGGTCCATCCCCATCTGGCGCCCTAGCATAATCATCAATGCGCAATTCGCGATCGAATGCAGGCAAAGGTAGTCCTCCTTGTTTTTAGAGCGTGTCAGGCTTAGAAAAGCATTTCTATTGCGTGCGGTTGACCTCCTGACTTCGTCAACCAGAATGAGTGCGCCATCAAGTTTCAACTCCTCCTTGTTGAAAGCCATTTTAAACATGTCGGTGACAGCCATCCGGCACTGCGTATGAATCTTCCGCGCCCGTTTGAGTTCTTCACTCAATATAACCGGCGGCTCCACCTCGATTTTCTTCGGAGTCTTCGCTTCCGAATCCGGGGATAGGCTTTCCGGCGCAATGTCGTTTCCAACGTCCAGCCCAAGATCGGTGTCTACCCATAATTCCTTGGTGCCGCAAACCAAAAGGCCATCCAGGTCTTCTTGTTTATCGAGTAAAAAAGACTTTCTCCAGAAAGGATGGTTGATCCAGCTCCCGCAGAGTGAATCGATATACATTCCAAGCCTGGCGTCGCTTACATTTATTTTCTTCTTCATCAGAGTGTCCGTAAATCCGGCATTTAATGTTTTTATTTTACCAATTACTTGTCTGATTTTCTGGATTTCCCAATAACACCCTGGTCTTCGGAGCCTGATTCCAGTAGCTCTGTATCTTCAATAGGTTTGCCTCTGGTCGCCCTCGTGGGTGTGCTCACAATCATTGCTTCCCTCGTAATGTTGTAGGCTTCTCTTTAACCCAGATTTTCCATTAGAGCATTTTTCAAGGCGAATAAATGGGGGTAAATCTAGCGGGCAAATCGAAGGATTTTGAAGCATCCCACAATCCCTGCATCCACGTTCGTTTCTGCATCGCCAGCGCGAGATTCAAGATAGGTTTCCGGCTTTCTGTGGTGATGTAAGCCGCCTTCGCAAACAGTTTGTAGCGTAGCGTTTGCAGTGTGTGTTGCACCGGGCTGGAAGAATGCTTCACCGCACTGGTCTTGAGCAGAACCTGCCGCAGCAAGCTCATCAAATTGTAAGCCAGCATCACCGTATTCAACGTCGCCTCGGTCGCCCAGAAGTCACACATGTTGAAACTGCCCGCAGCAAAATCATATTTGAGCTCCTTGATCCGGTTCTCGCAATCGGCGCGCCCCCGGTAGATGCGCCAGATCACGGTCGCCGGCAAGTCCAGATCCGTCACCAGCGCGGAATAGCGGTACTTGCCGATCACCGGGTCGTCAGCGAACAGGTTCAGCGTCTTGCCCTTCGGCTCGGCGCGCTGTTCGACGTGCTGCCGTATCCCGATCACCCGGCGCGGCTTTGACCAAGTGTTGGCTTGATAGGCGAAGCGGGTCAGTTCGATGCCTTTCACCGGCTTGCCCTCTTCATCGTGCAGCACCCACCAGCCTTCGGCATCCACCAGCGCCCGTTGCACGGGCTGGTTCATGCGCAAGGCGATGATGTGGTGAATTTGCCGCCGGTCGAGATCATCGAGGAAAGCGCTGTCGCAAAAACCGCTGTCAGCGCGCAACAGGCTTACCCCTTTGCCACCCAGGCGATGCAGCGTGTTAGCCAGAAATGCTTGCGCGTTATTGGCCGAGCTGCTGTTGCCGGGGCGCAGCCAGCAGTTGGCAATCATCCGTGCGTCTGCAACGAACGCCATCAGGGGGTGATGGCTGGCGCGACCGCGTTTGGCCGGGTTGTAGCCGCGCACAGCGCCTTCTTGCGCGCCGTAGCGGGTCATCACGGTGGAATCCAGATCGAGCGTGATGCCGTTGATCGCCATCTGTCCGAACATCCACCGGTACAGGGAATCCATCACGGACTCGTTGGTGCTCTGGGTGAACTTGTTGAACAGCCGCATGACGGCTTTAAAATTGGCCATGCGCTTGAAGCCGAACAAGCGTTTCAAGACCGGGTCGTGCCGGGTGACTTCGCCGTGCTCGAAACGGTTGGCGCCGCACCATACCGAGAGCATGAACTGGGTAATGAGTTGCTCCGGGCGATAGCCCCGGTTGCTGCCGGGTTGAGGTAGGCCAGAAGCGGATAGGGCGGTCTCGAACCCGATGTGATCGAGCATCCGTTTCATCAACCCCATGCCGCCCCAAGCGGTGATTTCTTTGTCGGTAAAACGAAGGTCGAAATCCATGGTTTCCCCTGCACTGAAATAGCGATGGGCTACTTTAGCTGAAACACCCTCTAAACATAATCAGAATCAACAAGGTACGCTAATGGCTTCCATTAGGATTTGGGCTAAGGGAAAATCCGGGTTGAATTGGGCATGGCTTGGCACGATACTTAAGGAAATCAATTGGTTTGCCGATATTACCCATGATACAGGAGTAAATCATGGACTTGATAGGCAGCATCAAATACTTGGAGAACCGGCTTGGCGGGCGCAAACCTAACCATGGAAAGGGAAAGCCTGCGCAAAAAAAGACCCAGAACGATTCCGTGCACGAAAAGAATATTCAACCTGAAGCCAACCCTTCCTCATCGGAATACGACTCCCGTCTTGGGCGAAAGTTGGACACTACCGTATAGCACGAGATGGGCATTGCACAATTTGCGGGCGCTGGCCGGCTGCCAATAAGCGCAATTATTTGCGGCGTAGCGACATGCGCTCCATTAAACCATTTTTCATAATGAACTGATGCTTGATTGCTCCCAATACATGCACCACCACCGCTACGATCAGCACATTCATCAATATCTCGTGCGCCGTGTGGGGGAGTATGCCGGGGCCAGTGTATTTTGTAGGGAGCATGCTTGCATCGCCTGCCAACAAGGCCATGCCTACACCGCTTGCCAAAATGGTCATAAATCCGGTTGCCGGCAACAGGAACAGCAGGAGGTAAAGAAGGTGATGAACTCCCTTGGCCGCCAGGTCCATCATTGAGTTGCCCACCGGCGGCGGTGTGCCATCCACGCCACGAAAAATCCAGCGGAATACCGTCATCAGCAGCACTATGCCGCCTACCATCGCATGTGCAAGATATCCGATCAGCGTTGCGCTCTTTTCATGACGGGCTTCATCCAGGCTGTCTCCAAGATACCACGCCAAAATTACCATTATCAAAGTCAGCCAGTGAATGACAACCATGCGTTTGCTGTATTGCTTCATGCGCTTTCTCCTGAAATTTTTCGAAGATGTGGAATATGGCTGCTATGTGGCGGGAAACACTTCATCGAATGCCTGCATGAATCGTGGCAGCTCGTTTTCCGGAAGGCGGTTGATTCCAGCAGCGCCCTTCCTGCCACCCCCTGTTTCGAAGCGGGAGCACAACGTGTCGGCGCCTTTATTGGCGGACTGTGGGGCGCGTACGCTTACCACGAATGCGCCATCGCCGCGCTGTGTCAAAACGGCGTGTGCTCGGTCGGGGAAAGCGCTGGCGAGGTTGTTGCCGAAAGCCCCGCTTACGCGGCGGCTCCACGGTTTGGCGGGAAGTATGTAAACGGCGCCATTCTGGGTTTCATGCTCCGGATTGATGGCGCGGGCGAAAGCCATATCCTGGTTATATCCCTGCTTCAGTATTCCAAAAACGTCCTTACCATGAATAAAGGTGAAAGGATCTTTGTAGTGATGCATGATGCGGTACAGTTCCGCCGGGTGGAAATGCAGGTCTTTCACGGACTCCCCATAACTGTTGTAGTTGAGGCATTCGCCCAATTCACGCAACGCGGCAAGTTGCTCGGGTTTGAGGCCGAGCGGTTTGGCGGCCTCGCATGCGGCTTCATGCAGATTGTCGCCGAACGCGCCGATGACGGCCCAGACCAGGTATTTGCCGGACAGGTAGCGGTTCACCAGCAGGCTGGTGCAGACATCCGGGCTGGTGTCGATCATCGCGGCCAGGTTGGGATGCGCGGGGATATCCTCCGCAACATGGTGGTCGAAATATTGGATTTTTACTCCCTTGCCGAGCATGGCAAGCAAGGCGTTCCGGTTGAGGCTCAAGGCCAGGTCGAGTACCGTCACTTCGTCGCCGGAACCGGCTTTTACATGCTGGAGCAAGTCGATATCGCGCTTGGTGCCGGTGACAAGGTTATTGGCTGCCGGGTAGGCGAGCCGCAATTGATGCAGCGCGCAAATGCCGTCTGCATCCCCGTTAAAAACATCATGGTTCATCGTGGTTGATCCGGAAAGTTTTACACAGTATGAATTGTAGCCGATTCATATTTTCAAAGACTCCATGCCAGCCATGGTATTCAAGATAGACCGCATGGGTTTCAAGGGCATGGCGATAGTGCCTTGCCGCCAGCCTGCGGCATAGCGGCATGCTGCCTGCTTGATGACGGCTGCTATGGGTGAACGTCAGGCGATCACGCCCGCTAGGGAATCGGCACAGCTTCAATCAACTCCCTTGCAAGTTTGTCGCCATTCGATGCCTGCATATCCTGCACGCCTTGCAGGCGGTGGCTGGACACGCCCGGCAATACTGCCTGCACGTCTTCCGGAATTACCGCGTTGCGCCCATCCAGCAATGCCCAAGCGCGCGCGGCGGCGAGCAGCGACAGTCCGGCACGCGGCGACAACCCATGCAGGTAGCGCGACGATTCGCGCGTGTAACGCAGAATGGTTTGCACATAATCGAGCAGGGCTGGGGAAATAAACACTTTTCTCGCTTGCTGTTGCAAGGCAAGCAGTTCCGCCGCTTCCATTTGCGGCGAGAGTTTGGCCACGATCTCGCGCCGCTCCACCCCGGAGAGCAGGCCGCGCTCCGCTTGCGCATCGGGATAGCCCAGCTGGATGCGCATCAGGAAGCGGTCGAGCTGCGATTCCGGCAGCGAAAAGGTGCCGGCCTGATAGGTGGGGTTTTGCGTGGCGATCACGAAAAACGGCGTGGGCAGCGGGCGCGTGACGCCCTCGATGGTCACCTGCTGCTCCTCCATCGCTTCCAGCAAAGCGCTCTGCGTTTTCGGCGTGGCGCGGTTGATTTCGTCAGCCAGAATCATCTGCGCGAAAATCGGCCCGGAGTGGAATTTGAATTCGCCGCTTTCGCGCTGATACACCGATACGCCGAGAATGTCGGCGGGCAGCATATCGCTGGTAAACTGGATGCGCTGAAACTGCAAGCCGAGCGAGCGTGCCAGCCCGTGCGCCAGCGTGGTCTTGCCTACGCCGGGCAAGTCTTCGATCAGCAAGTGCCCGCGCGCAAGCATGCAGGCCAGCGCGAGCCTGATCTGGTGAGATTTGCCGAGAATGACCTGTTCGGCCTGGGCGATGACTTTGTGCAGCGAGTTATTCATGAGAACCCGTGTAATCTATGGCCTGGTTGCGAATGATAATCTACCGGCTTCAAAGATTGATGCTGCGCCCGCCGTCCACGGCGAGGACTTGCCCGGTAATATAGGGCGCATCGTCCAATAGAAACTGCACCGTGCGTGCGACATCATCCGGTTCGCCTTCGTGCTTGAGCAGGGTATGCGCGATGATCTTGCGCCGTTGCTCCTCATCCAGCCATTCCGTGCTTTCCGGCCACATGATGACGCCGGGAGCGATGGCGTTAACGCGTACCTGTGGCGCCATTTCCTGCGCCAGCGCGCGTGTCAGCGCGGTCAATCCGGCCTTGGCCACGCTGTACAGCAGATGGCCGCGCATCGGGCGCTCGGCATGGATATCCACGATGTTGACGATGGCGCCGTGGTTGCGGCGCAGCTCGGAAGCGGCGGCCTGCGCCAGCAACAGCGGCGCTTTCAAATTGGTGCCGATCAGGTCGTTCCAGCACCGCTCGTCTATCTCGCCCAGCGGCGTGGCAAAAAAACTGGAGGCATTATTGACCAGCGCGTCCAGCCGCCCGAAGCGCTGCATCGTGTCATGCACCAGCCGGTGAATCGCAGCGGGGTCAAGCAGGTCGGCCTGCACCCCCAGCACGGAGCCGGGACGCAATGCCTGCAACTCGGCCTGCACAGCCTGCGCCTCCTGCACGGAAGAACGGTAATGCAGCGTGATGAAAGCGCCCGCCGCATGCAGCCGCCGGCAGATCGCCGCACCCACGCGCTTTGCTCCACCCGTCACCAATACGACTTTGCCTTGCATCGCACTCTCCACAAACAGTTTGCTAAAAACTGATCTTCCTCGCTACGTTTTTATTCAAACTGTTAAACTTAAACTTTGTTGGATTATACCCGACCATGACCGCAACCCTGCCTCTCCCCACACCGGAAGCCCAAGGACATAGCGACCGGCTGCGCGGTTTCATCCGGCAAGATATTGCGCAGCAGGGAGGCTGGATTCCGTTTGCACGCTTCATGGAACTGGCGCTGTATGCGCCGGGGCTGGGCTACTACAGCGCGGGTGCGCGCAAGTTTGGTACTGTGGGAGATTTCGTCACCGCACCGGAAATCTCTCCGCTGTTTGGCCGCACACTGGCGCGTCAGGTGGCCGAGATCATGGCGCACAGCATGCCGCGCGTGATCGAACTCGGCGCGGGCAGCGGCAAGCTGGCCGCCGACATGCTGGGCGAACTGGAAAAGCTGGGAGCGTTGCCGGAAAGCTATGCCATTCTCGAAGTAAGTCCCGACCTGCGCGAACGCCAGCAAGCGCTGCTGCAAGAGCGGGCGCCGCACCTGTTCAATCGTGTGCACTGGCTGGATGCGCTGCCCGAAAATATTTCCGGCGCGGTGATCGCCAACGAGGTGCTGGATGCGCTGCCGGTGCATCTGGTGCATTGGAAAAACGGCAACATACTCGAGCGCGGCGTGGCAAGCGAGGGAGGAGATCTCGTATGGCAGGAGCGCCAGATTGAAAATCCGCCATTGCAGCGAGCGGCGCGGCAAATTAATGCAGAAGGCGATTACCTGAGCGAAATTTCGCTTGCCGTGCGCGGCCTGGTCGGCAGCCTGTGCGAGCGCCTGCGGCAAGGCGTGTTGCTGTTCATCGATTACGGCTTCGGCGCGGGCGAGTATTACCATCCGCAACGTGCGCAGGGCACGCTGATGTGCCACTACCGCCACCATGCGCACGACGCACCGTTCTTCCTGCCCGGTTTGCAGGACATCACCGCGCATGTGGATTTCACCGCCGTCGCCGGGAGCGCCATAGACAGCGGCGCACGCCTGCTAGGCTACACCACGCAAGCGTATTTCCTGATCAACTGCGGCATCACCGGATTGCTGCAGGAAACCGCACCGGAAAACCCGCTCGACTACCTGCCGCTTTCCGCGCAACTGCAAAAACTCACCAGCCCGGCGGAGATGGGCGAACTGTTCAAGGTGATCGCGCTGGGCAAGGGCATGAATGGGACGTTGCGCGGCTTCGCCATGGGTGACAAGTCGCGTTTGCTGTAATTTATACATAGCGACAGAAATCTACTGCGCAATTCTGGGGCGGGGTCAGGCGGTGCTCGCACTCCTCACATACTACTGTGTATGCTCCGGGTGCTGTGCTCCGGCTTCCCCCACCCCAGAGCCGCTCGCTACGATTTCTGTCGCTATGTATAAAAACTCACTTCACCACGAAGGACACGAAGATCACGAAGGTTATTCATGTGGGCGTACGATGTAATTCCAGTTCTATTTCGAAAGTGAGATAAGGCGGCGACAAGCGAGTGACGAAGACAGTGCAAGTAGCACGGCTAGGAGCGAGCGCGGAAGCCAACGTAATATCACTGATGAAATGGAATTGGAGTAAGACGATCACCAAAAAGGTGAATTCGATTGGG
>JAHFRC010000022.1 GCA_023259015.1 Nitrosomonadales bacterium
TGTCTATCGCTACGCTGGACGACTTGCTCGGCTATTTGCATGAGCAGGCCGAGATGGTGCAGAATCTGCGGGCAGTACAATCCTATCGTGACCGTTATGGGGTGAAAAATGACTGACACAAAAATTCTTGGTGCAACCCTGCTGCTGTTTGCGGCATTCAGTACTGCTGCCGAAGCTAAGCTCTATAAGTGGGTGGATGACAAGGGCGAAACCCATTACGGCGAGGTTATCCCCCCCGAGTATGCCGACAAGGACAAGGTGCAATTTAACGAAAAGGGCCGTGAGGTCAAGAAGGCAGACTCGAAGGAATCTGCTGAGGGCGATTCAAGCGCTGGTTCCGCAGCAGAGAAACAGGCGGCCATTGACCGCAAACGCAGGGACAAGGCGCTGATAAACACCTATAGCAACGAAAAGGAAATTGACCTGGCGCGTGAGCGCAACCTGCAACAGGTGGAGGCGCGTATCAACAGCGTCCAACTGTTGCTGAAATCGGCGCAGGAAAGCCTTTATAATTACCATAAGGAAGCGGAGGGATTAAGGCAGGGCGGCAAGAAGATACCGGATTCATTGCAGGCAGACATTGCCAGTGCGGAAAGCAAGGTGGCGAAGCTTCAGCAGGATTTGGACAAGGCCAAGGAAAAAGAAGCTTCTGTCAAGGCCAGCTATGAAGCCGACAAGATGCGCTTCCGCGAACTGACGGGCGGTTCCAGGAAATAACCGGAATTATTTCGTGGGGGCATCAGCCTTTTTCGGCTTGAGCAGTTTCATCAGGTTGTCCCTCAGCGTGCGCATCAATGCCAGCTCGCTTTGCTCGACCATTTCCGTTGTGCCCTTCTTCCAGTCCCCATACAACATGCCAACGGAATGCCCATTGAAAGACATGGGCAGCATGACGAAGGCGCGGACATCGGGCAAGGCCTCGGTGAACCATGACGGCATGCTCGATGCCGATCTTGGCGCGGCGGCATCCTCGATGAACACGTCGGCGTTGTGGGCCAGCGACAAGTGAAAGACATCCGCCGCATAGGCCGCCGGAAAAGAAAGCCGTTGCAAGGCAGCAGGCATCATGGCGCCGAAACCCACTTTTCCTTTGAATGAGTCGCCATCGCGCAAAAAAGCGACTACCCGGTTGAAACCCATGCTGCCGTAAATGGTTTCAAGAACCAGGTTCAGCGCATTGCCGAAGTTCATGCCCTCCGTCAGCGCATCGAGAGTTTCCTGGATTCCCGCAGTCAGGCGTTCTTTTGAATTGGTTGGCTTGCCATGCGGCTCATCCACTTCTTCCAGGATAACGGATTCCTTCGAGGCGGCGATGGCATGGTTCACCGATTCCATGATGGAGTCCGGGGAAATCAGCAGGGCATCTCCATATTGGGATGCAAGTTTCAACAGGTCTTTCTCGTTATTGCCTTTGGCTACGATTTCCGCTGCTTCCCCCGCGAAATTGGCCATCAACCTGAGCCATTCCGGCGAGCCGGGGATGCTTGTTTCGGTGGTGGAAGTTGTGCTCATCATGCTGTTGGCGATCTTCTTCGGCAGGCGCCAGTTTTTGGCCACTTCCTGTGAGATTTCATCCAGCGTTACGCCGATGACCTGCAATGTCGCCTCGTTTTCCGGCAATGAGTCATTTTCCGAAAGCTGCTGTATCCTCGACCATTCATCGGGGAAGTAGAATACCAGTATCAGGCGGCCCAAATGGTGCATGAGAGCGCAGACGACGGCTTCCTCGCTGTCACTCACCCTGGAGCTGCCCACGATATTTCTGGCGATGTCTCCCGCAAGCAGCGCTTTTGCCATTTCCGAGCGGGCCGCCACAGTGTCTGGCGCGCTACTGGAAAGGGTGTCGATAAAACGGACACTGAGCGCGAGATGCGAGACGGCATCGAGGCCGAGAACCATCGCCGCCCTGGATGTGGTTGTGATTTCCCCGCCCATGCTTGAGTACATGGCGGAGTTGGCGAGCCTGATCACCTTCTGGGTCAAGGTGAAGTCGCTCAATATTATGCCGGTGATATCCGCGATGCTGTGGTCTTCTTGCTGCATCGATTCGACGAGGGCTTGCACCGACTTTGACAAGGACGGGAAGTCCCCTTTCTCTCCGATGCGCTTCCACAACATCTCGAAGAATTCCGGCTTTCCCCTTTCAAGCCTCGAGATCAGCGTCATGACAGGAATTTTTCCTGGAACACATCCACATGCATCGGCTTCCCGGTAAGGTATCCCTGCACCAGATTGCAACCTTTCGATTTGAGAAAGTCGAGCTGTTCCTGATGCTCGACCCCTTCCGCCACCACCGTGAGACCCAGCCCCTCAGCCAGGCTCAACACCGCCGAAACGATGGCCATGTCTTCCGTATGCTTTACCACGTCGTTAATAAAGGATTTGTCGATCTTCAAGACGGACAGGGGGAATTTTTTGAGGTAAGCAAGCGATGAATAGCCTGTGCCAAAATCGTCAATGGCAATTTTTACCCCCGAGGCACGCAATTTCACAAGAAGTGCATTCGATCTTTCCGGGTTGTTCATCAGGACGCCTTCCGTGATTTCCAGCATCAGGCTGGAGGGGGGAAGTCCTGACTCGCTGATCGCCTTGTCTATCAGTTCCGGAAAGCCCTCCTGCATGAACTGGCGGGGCGATGCGTTGACAGAAACGTAGAAGTCTGGAATCCCCGCTTCCTGCCAAAGCTTCGCTTGGCGGCAGGCAATCCGCAAGGCCCATGCACCCAGCATTTCTATCAGGCCGCTGCTCTCGGCAAGCGGAATGAACTTGCCCGGTGAAATCAGCCCTTTTCCCGGACGATCCCAGCGCATCAATGCCTCCGCCCCTTTCAGCTTCCCGGTTTTGACGCAGAAAATAGGCTGATAATGTAAAAGAAACTCGCCGTTTCTTATGCCTTCGTGCATGTCTGCTTCCAGCGACAACTCATCCTTCGCATTGCCGTCAATCTGCTGGTTATAAATTTTCCAGTGGCTCTTTCCAAGCGCCTTTGCGCTGTGCATTGCCATTTCAGCGCGCCCCAGCAAAGTGGAAGTGTTATCCCCGTGTTCGGGATAAGTCGCAACCCCCAGGCTTGCGCTGATATACAGGTTGTGGTTTTCGATCTGGAAGGGCCGTTGCACCGTAGCCATTATCTTCCTTGCCAGAAATTCGGCATCCTTGAGCTGGCTTGAGCCCATCATGATCATGGCAAATTCATCGCCACCTATCCTGGCCAATGTGTCGCTGCTGCGGATGACCGTCTTGAGGCGTTCTACCAGAGCCTTGATCAGCATGTCGCCGGTCGTGTGGCCGAGTGAATCATTTACTTTTCTGAATCCATCCAGATTGAGAAGCAGCAGGACAAGGCCCTTTTGCTCCCGCTGGGCAGTGTTGATACCAACCGTGAGCCGGTCATCAAGCAATACCCGGCTCGGGAGTCCGGTGAGGTGATCGTGGGTGGAGAGATGAAAAAGCTTGGCTTCATTCTCTTTCCAGTGCGAGGCATCGAAAGCCACCAGGAAGTGTTCGTTCTGGTCTTCCAGGGGAAAGATGTGGCAATCCACCCAGACCGGCAAGACATGCTGGCGCAACAGGCGGCAGACAAAAGTTTGCTTTTCCCCGGTAAGCGAAGCCTGGTTTTTTGCCTTCAAGAATGTTTCCATATCCTCGGGCTGGATAAGAAACTTGACCGATTCCCCAATCGGGTTTGCCGGTAATTCAAGAAAAACCTGGGATGATTCGAGAGCATGCCGGATGACATCATCCGCATCAATGCGAACCGCAAAATCCGTCAGGCTGGAAAGCAATTTAAAAGAAACCGCATCACTCATCATTGGCTGGCACGCCCTACCTATTGCCGATATTTATAGCCGCAACTACAAAGATTCGAATACACTAAAAGTTGGATTATAGCGCAGTAATTGGCCATAGAAATACCAGCCATGCAGGATAAGCGTGCCTTTACGATGCGTTTACGAGTCCGCGGCAAAGTCATCAGGCAGCGTAGCGGGATGGGGATGGCGCGCTGTTCACAAGCGCGCAGACTGCCTTGGTGTCTGGTATTTGCCCATACTCCATATAATTGGCGGCACAAGGCTTCATTATTTGCAAAATGCTGCTCGCGAAAACGCCGAGGGTTCTCAACCGACTGCTGTTGGGATATCATGTTTTAAAACTGGGATGACAAGAAGTCATGCACCGGTCAATCGCCGCAAGGCTTCGCGGTATTTGTCCGAGGTTTTTTGCAACACATCGGCAGGCACTTGCGGCGCAGGCGGTTTCTTGTTCCAGCCAGAGGACTCCAGCCAGTCGCGCACGAACTGCTTGTCGAAACTGGGCGGGTTGCAGCCGACGCGGTATTCGTCGGCAGGCCAGAAGCGCGATGAGTCCGGCGTCAGCGCCTCGTCGATCAAATACATCCTGCCCGATTCATCAGCACCGAATTCAAACTTGGTGTCGGCGATGATGATGCCTTTGGTGATCGCATATTCCGCCGCCTGGGTATACAGCGCCAGTGTGGCATCGCGCACCTCTGCGGCGCGCGCCTCGCCCAGCAGCTTCTGCGCTTCTGCAAATGAAATATTCTCATCGTGTTCGCCCACCGCAGCCTTGGTGGAAGGCGTGAACAGCGGCTGCGGCAATTGCTGCGCTTCCTGCAAACCGGCAGGCAGCCTGATGCCGCACACCGCGCCGGTTTTTTTATAATCCTTCCAGCCCGAACCCGCCAGATAGCCGCGCACAATCGCCTCTATCGGCAGCGGCTTCAGGCGCTTCACCACAAACGCACGGCCTGTCACCTGGTTGCGGTCGGCTTCGGTTTTCACCACGTCTTCCGGTTTGATGCCGGAAAGGTGATTGGGGATAACGTGCCCCAGTCTGGCAAACCAGAAATTGGACAGGCGGGTGAGTATCTCCCCTTTGCCCGGCACCGGGTCAGGCAGGATCACGTCAAAGGCGGACAGGCGGTCGGTCTGGACGATCAGTAAATACTGGTCGTCCACGCCGTAAATATCGCGCACCTTGCCGCGGTGCAACAGCGGCAGGCTGGTCAGGTTTGATTCATGTAAAGCAGGCATATTGTTCAGTTCAGCGCAGGCAATGTCGCCGCCGCAATCGCTTCTGCCTGCTTCCTGCGGTAATCAGCAAGCTTCTGCGCCAGTTGCGCATCATTCAACGCCAGCATGGATATCGCAAACAAGGCTGCATTAGCCGCGCCTGCCTCGCCTATTGCAAACGTGGCAACCGGAATGCCTTTCGGCATCTGCACGATGGACAGCAGCGAATCCATACCCTTGAGGTACTTGGATGGGATGGGCACACCCAGCACCGGCAGCGTGGTCTTGCCCGCGATCACCCCGGCCAGATGCGCCGCGCCGCCCGCACCGGCGATGAAGCATTGCACGCCTTGCGCTGCCATGTCCTTGATGTAGTCGAACAGCAAGTCGGGCGAGCGGTGCGCCGAAATCACGCGCGCGTCGTGTGCGACACCAAAATCCTGTAACTGGCGCGCAGCCTGCTGCATGACTTCCCAGTCGCTCGAACTGCCCATGACGATGGAAACGATGGGTTTACTCATAACGTTACACTCCCTTGTGATAACCAACCACGCGCTCGACTTCGTTCTTCGAGCCGAGAATCACCGGCACGCGCTGGTGCAAACTGTGCGGCTTGATGTCCATGATGCGCTCGCGCCCCGTGGAGCTGGCGCCGCCCGCCTGTTCCACGATGAAGGACATCGGATTGGCCTCGTACAGCAGGCGCAATTTGCCTTCCTTGCCCGGTTCCTTGGTGTCAAACGGATACATGAAAATGCCGCCGCGAATCAGGATACGGTGCACTTCCGCGACCATGGAGGCGATCCAGCGCATGTTGAAATTCTTCTCGCGCCCGCCCGGCGTCTTGCCCTTCAGGCACTCGTCCACATAGCGCTGCACCGGCGCTTCCCAGAAGCGCTGGTTTGACGTGTTGATGGCAAACTCATGAGTGTCGGCGGGAATGGCCATCTTCGGGTGGGTCAGCATGAACTCACCGATGTCGTTATCCAGCGTGAAGCCGTCCACGCCGTGGCCGGTGGTCAGCACCAGCATGGTGGAAGGGCCGTACAGCGCATAACCGGCGCAGACCTGCCTCGCGCCCGGCTGCAAAAAATCCTCAACCGTCGGCTTGGTCACGCCATCCTTGCAGCGCAGGATGGAAAAGATCGTGCCGACGGAAATGTTCACGTCGATGTTGGACGAGCCATCCAGCGGGTCGAACGTCAGCAGATACTTGCCTTTCGGATAGCGGGCGGGAATGTGGTAGATGTCATCCATCTCTTCCGATGCCATCGCGGCGAGGTGGCCGCTCCATTCGTTGGCCTTGATGAAAATGTCGTTGGTGATCACATCCAGTTTCTTCTGCGTCTCGCCCTGGATGTTTTCGCTGCCCGCGCTGCCCAGCACGCCGATCAGCGCGCCCTTGTTCACGCTATGCGCGATTTGCTTGCAGGCGGTGATGATGTCGCTCAGCAGGCCGGTGAAATCGCCGGATGCGCCGGGGATATGCCTTTGTTCCTCGATGATGAATTGCACCAGGTTCTTGCTCATGTATTTTGCTTTGGGTTTATTCTGGAATTTGCGGATTTTACATGCTTTCGAGGGGGTTCTCCATTTGTGCAGGAGGGGTGCGGTTAGCGGGGGGCGCCCGCAGATGATCCGGGCACTCATTTTTGCGTCGACCCCCATCGCCGGCTAGATAACACAATCAAAAACGCATAACGAGCTTTCGGTCACTCAATTGCCGGTGAAACTCCATGTTCAATTCGTGCTTGGCGGTTCGTCTGGAAAGAGGCAGAAGAGTTGTTTTTTCCCGTTGCCAGAGGGAAAACGTGATCGGCATTCCAGGGTGTCAAGTCGAGGCTTTCTCCTGTGATGCCTGGTGTTGGAACAGTTTATGTATTGCGTAAACAGTCCGCCCAATTGTTTGGCGTTTCATATATGCGCACCCGTTCCAGGCGCAGTTGGTTGGCGCAAGAGTCGCGGTAGGCGCTGTTGAGGATATTGAATGCCACCGTGGCGAGGTTTTCCGCCGTTGGCGGTACATCCAGTACCACGGTCTTGTGTTCCGGCAGGCTGTTCAGGAAATCAAGCACCGCCTTGTCGCCGCGATACACCAGGAAGGCATGATCCCACGCATCCACCAGTTGCTCCTTGGCGATGCGCTTCACCTCGGAATAGTCTATCACCATGCCTTGTTCGGACAAGCCTTCAGTGGAGATGATGCCGCCGGACAGGGTGATCTCGATGGTGTAGCGGTGGCCGTGCAAATGGCGGCACTGGCTGGAGTGGTTGGGGATGCGGTGGCCGGCATCGAATTCGAGTCTGCGGGTGATTTGCATAATTGGTTTGACGTGAAAAGGGCAGGTTATCCTAAACTCCACAGTTTAACCACGAAGAACACGAAGGCCGCGAAGAAGAACAATGGGTAATTCACAAAATGGATTTTATCTTGTTGGTGATTGCGCAATATCATGTTGCTCTATGAAAAATCTTCGTGGTCTCTGTGCTCTTCGTGGTGAAGTGAGTTTTTCAGGATTATAACTTGAATGCAGCGATAGCACGCCGCAATGCGGATAATGCGCCGCTGTCAGTTTGTCCGCCGTAACGCAAGGCCAGATATCGCGAGGTAATATCGCGGATAGCGCCTGTGTGTTGCGGTTTGAGCCGCATTGCGCGCCCGGCGAAATCTTGCGGCCCTTCGTGCGCGGCACGCACGACGCCTCCCTTTTCCAGTTTGCGGCAGAACTTCAGGTAGAGCGCCTGAACAGCATCATTATTGCGCGCGGTCAGGCGGCGCAACATAAGCATGGCAAACAGGCCGACCAATAGCGCCACACCGGCCAACATGTCGAGCGCCATCTTCTGCAGGGTGATGGATTCCATGCCGAGCCGGGTGAGGAAGGCGAATTGCCGTTCGGGGTCGTAGCCCAGCACCCACTGGTTCCATTGGTTCGTCAGGGCATCGAGGTTGTAGCGCAGCTTTAGCAGCAAGGGCGATTGCATGCGAACCAGGAATGGCAGGGAGGCGCTGTCCGGCATGGCCGCAGCCAAGCCTCTCCGCACCCGCTCCGGCGCGATGGCGGCGGTGGGGTCCACGCGCACCCAGCCTTTGCCTTGCAGCCATACCTCGGCCCAGGCGTGGGCATCGGACTGGCGTACGATGTAGTAATTGCCGAGGTCGTTGTATTCGGCGCCCTGGTAGCCGGTCACTACGCGCGCAGGAATACCTGCCGCACGCATCAGGAACACGAAACCGGAAGCATAGTGTTCGCAAAAACCCTTGCGTGTTTCGAACAGGAAATCGTCCACCGTATTGAGGCCGAGCAGCGGAGGTTCCAGCGTGTATTGAAAGTTTTCGCGGTTGAAGTGGTTGAGCGCCGCGCGTATCACAGCTTCCTCGCTGTTGCCGGAGGCACGCCATTCTGCGGCGAGTTTCCGGGCGCGCGGATTGAGTCCGGGCGGTATGCGTAGCGCGCGCTGCAACTGGAACTGCTCTTCCTCGGCATTGGCGCGGTAACTTAGTTGCGAATGTGCGTTATAGCGCAGCCGCGTGTTGACCGGGCTCTTTTGCCATAACTGGAAATCGGCGGTCATGCCTGCCGAAACCGAGATGCGGGTGGGCATTTCCAGCGCGAACAACCAGGTCTTGTTGTGGGGTTCCAGCGTAACAGTGTAATCGGTGGGGTCGTTCAAGCTGTCGAGCAGCGCCACTCCGCTGCCCGCCGCCCTGCCCGGCGTCCAGGTGCGCCCGTCGAATTCCCACAGCACCGGCCCGCGCCAATACATCTGTGCGCGGGGCGGCGGCTTGCCGCTGAACATCACGCGGAACGCCACCGCATCGGACAGGGAAAGTTTGCTCAAGGAGCCTGGCGACATCCTGTCGTCCGGGCCGCTGCTGCCGTAGGCATCCTGCGGCAATCCCCACAGCGGCCCTTGCACGCGCGGGAAGAACACAAACAAAACCAGCATGAGTGGAATCGCCTGCAGCAGCAATGCGGCGGCGATACGCAGCCGTTGGCGCAGCGCCAGGGCGCCGGTTTGCAGATGCACCCAGGTTGCCATGATCACCAGCAGGGTGGCGAGCATGAACAGTGCGGTGGGGATGCTTTGCGAATAAAAGAAGTTGGTGATGATGATGAAACAGGCAAGATAGATCACCACCGCAGCATCGCGCACGGAACGCAACTCCAGCAGTTTGAGCGCGGCTAGCAATATCAGCATGGTGACGCCGACCTCGCGCCCGAACAGGGTGTGGAAGCCGATGGTGATGCCGGCCATGCCGGCCAGCGTGATGGCGAGCAGCAACCAGTAAGGGGGCAGTTGGCCGCCGCTGCGTGCGAGGTAGGCGCGCCAACCCAGCAGCACGGCGCACAGCACGCTTACCCATACGGGAAGGTGAGCGGCGTGCGGCGCGCTGACCAGCAGAACACAGGCGAGCAAGCCATAGATGAGGGGGGCATCCGGTTTCATGAGTGCTCCCCGTTCAGCCCGAACAATGCCAGTGCGCGCAGGCATTCGGTGCGTTGCGTTGCGCTACGCCCCGGCGGCAATTCGATGTTGGGCAGCCGCAGGCCGTAATGCAGCCCTTGCGCATCGGCATCCAGCAGCCAGCGCGTCAGGATTTCCAGCTTGTGTTCGGTGGTGAGTGCGGGCAGCAGGGACCAGTCCAGCCATAACTCGTACCCCCGTTGCATGCTGAATTGCTTGACCTGCAAACCCTGCTCGCGCGCCAGCGCTTTCCACGCGATGCGCGGCAGGGCATCGCCAGCCACATAGCTGCGCAAACCGGAGAAGTCTTCATCGCCTGCCGTGTTGGACGCACCCGCGCCGCCTTGCGCCGGACTGGCAGGCAATGGCATGGGTGCGGCAGGCTTGGGGTATACCAGGCAGCGCGTGTCGAACTCGAGATACGACCATGCATGGAACAGGCCGAGCGGAAATTCGGTAAACAAAACCAGCCGCCCGGTGCGAAGCCAGCCGCGTTGTGCGGCGGGGAGCGGAAATGTTATTTCAGCGCTTTGTTGCGCGGGAATATCGAATATCACGCTGCTTCCGTTGCGGCCGCGCAGTTTCAAGCGGTAGCGCGGCAACCTGCCGCTGTTGTGGAAACAGAAAACAAACTGCGCCGTATCTCCGGCAAACACCGGGTCAACGCGGCCCGCGCGTATTTCCAGTTGCGCCATGTTGCGGAAAGCATGCAGCATGGTCATCATGCCGGTGGTGCCGAGCAGGAAAGTGAGCACGTAACCCAGGCTCAGGCTGTAGTTGATGTCGCCGATCAACATCAGCAGCAGCAGGAATGCGAAGCCCAAGCCCTGCCGCGTGGGCAGGATGAAAATGCGGCGCTGGTTGAGCGTGACCGTGCCGCTTTCAACTTTATGGCGGAATAGCCATGCGCGGAATTTTTGTTTGAGTGTGGGGAGCACGTGTGTGCCCTGTTTGTGGCTGGAGTTGCGATTATTGTACAATCGGGAAGGCGTAACAGGCATCAATTTCATTCCACCAGCGTGTCGCCGGGCGCAACGGCGATACACCAGAAAAATAATTAAAGGGCATTTCATGGGCGTCGAAATCAAGTTCACGGATAAGGAATTTCCTGTTTCGCCAGTCTTCATCGACTTCCTTTATCGCCACCTGAATAACCTGGAATTTGACACCACCTGGCACGACCAGTTGAGCGAAGAAATGGTGGCGATGGGGGATAAGATGCGGGAGACGGCAACCGCCCATGCCGGTGAAGTGCTACAGGATGAAAATGGGCAGCGGGTGATTTACCGCAGCTACCAGTTGCTGACGGCGTTTCTCACCGGCGTGCCGGACCAGTTGAGAAATTTGCACGAGCGCTACAAGTTCATATGCATCGTCGGTGTGCCGCGCCACGGCGGCTCCTACCTTACCAAGCAACTGTTTCTCGCGCTGGGGATGGAGGCCGACAAGGTTCCAAACGTGATTGCGCATGACGGTTTTCCCGATGCCTCGCCATTCGATTTTGCCAAGGGCTACAACGCCTACACCAACATGATGCAGAACATGTCTGAATTCCTTGCGATGGTGGAAGAATATTTCGCCAACTCGCGCCTGTTCAACAACCTGCTCATCGTGCCGAAGAAAGCCACCAAGGCGGCATATCACGGCGCATTCTTCAACCGCGCACTCGGCCCCAACACCGAATACATCATTACCCTGCGCCATCCGGTTGCCGCCTGCATTTCCACCTATGAAAAATCCACCGGCCTGCCGGAGGGGGGAAAATTCAAGGTGCGCGGCAATATCGAGGAATGGGTGCGGCGCGACAACGTTTATACCGGTGTTCCCGAAGATCAGGCGCTCAACCAGGATTATTTCGATGCCTACCTGCACTACTGGGAGCACTACCACTATAACCTGGTGCTGACCGGCCTGCGCCAGAACCCCAACTGGCAACTGGTGGCGTATAACAAGGCGCGCATGGAGGCGGTGGCGCAAAGCTTCTTCACCCGTTTCAAGAACAAAGGCAAGGCAGAGGAATTCAAGGTGTTCGACAAGCGGGACAGGCATCCCCAGTGGTTCAAAAAGGCGGAGCCGGCAATCTTGCGGGTGAGCGATGTATGGCGCACGGCGGGGCTGGAGTTCCCCCTCGATGAGATCATGGAGGCGTGGTAATGACAACCGGTACGATGCAAACCATCCAACCCCCCATCGGTTACAAACAGCTAGATGCCTTGAACAAAAACACTCACCGCTTCGCGCTGCCAAAGGACTTGTCTTTCGCTTTCAGCGCCGGACTGAACGCCTTGCCGCTCACCGCTTCCGAATTCTTTGCTGCGTGCCATCATTACCCCATCGTGTTTGCCAGCCCCGATGGCAAGGATAATTTCAGCGCCGCCGTGATTACCGGACTGAAATCCACGCAGAATTTATTTTGCGGTTCGGATGGAGAATGGCGTGCGAATATATATGTTCCGGCCTATGTGCGCTGCTATCCGTTTTGTTTGGCAACCATAGTCGAGAATGGCAAGAACCGCCCCAACAAGCTGGTGTGCATCGACAGGAAGGCAGTGGTATCCGACGGGCTTGAGCTGTTCACCGGGAGCGGCGATTCCACGCCCCTGTGGCGCGAGCGCGAGAAACTGTTGCAGGAATATGAAAACGATACGGCCAGAACCGCAGAAATGTGCAGGACGCTGAGAAGCATGGGGCTGTTAAAGGATTTTGCGGTACAGGCCATGACACCCGGCAAGGAGTTGATCAATCTTACCGGCATGTACCGTGTGGAGGAATCGGATATTGCCGGACTGGGTGTTTCCGAATTCAAGAAACTGATCGAGCAGGGCTGGATGGAAAAGATTTATGCGCACATCATTTCATTGCGTAATTTCCAGGCGCTGATGAATCTTATGTAAACAGCCTTTTGTATTGGGCAATTTTCCGGCCTGTGCAAGGCCAGCTTGGATCGCCTTGTGCAGGTGCTTGCGGCCTTACGGCCATCGCATTCTATAGGGTAAACACCGACACAAAATTTCCATATGCCCTACACCAAAACCAGCCAATAACCGATTGCATCTTTCGCCTGCAATGGAGTACTGCTTTTCTACCCAATATTAAGAAATTGCCTTGCACGATTTTCTTGGGTAATATTCGCAAAACGCGTACTCAACAGGGTGAGAAAAAGAATGAAAACGTCAAACTATTTTCTGCGCATGGGGTGCTTGATTTTTGCGGGTATCGCGTTGCCCGTTAACGTATATGCGGAGCCTGCATCCGCCATCGCCCCTGAACAGTCAGCCACAACCCCTCCGGTTTTCCCGAAGTTCGATATCCGCAAGTTCGATGTTTCCGGAAATTCACTGCTCGATGCGGCGGCGATAGAGCGGATGCTCAGCCCGTTTGTCGGCAAGGAGAAAGATTTTGGCGATATACAAAAGGCGCTGGAGGTTTTGCAGCAGGCCTATGTGGCAGCAGGTTATGGCGCTGTGCGGGTGTACCTGCCGGAGCAGGATGTGGAGCAGGGGACAGTACGTTTTATCGTCACCGAAGGCAAGATCAAGAGCATTGCGACCAAGGGCAACACATTCCATGATGACGCCAATATCCTGGCATCCGTTCCCAGGCTCCAGGTCGGCAGCGCACCCAAGGCAGCCGCAATCGAGGTCAACCTCAAGGCTGCCAATGAAAACCCGTCGAAGAAAACGCAAGTCCTTTTGAAGACCACGGAACAGCCGGGTGAGATAGATGCCACCCTGCAGGTGGTTGACGAAAAAACATGGAAAGTCGGCGCTGCGCTGGATAACACGGGAAGTTCGGAAACCGGTTTCAACCGTCTCGGCGTGTTTTACCAGAACAGCAATGTCGGCAACCGCGACCATGTATTTACCGCACAGTACACCACCTCGCCGTCGAAACCCGGCAGCGTTAAAATCTGGGGGGCGGGCTATCGCATCCCGCTCTATGCGCTGGGTGATTCTGTCGAGTTTTTCGGTGGATATTCTGATACTGATTCCGGTAATGTGCAAAACCTGTTCACCGTCAGCGGCAGCGGCAGCATAATGGGCGCACACTACAATCACAACCTGAACCGCCACGGTGATTATGACCACAAGCTGATATTCGGCCTGGAGCAGCGCGCCTACCGCAACAACGTGAGCTCCATTGTGTCGGATGTAACGGTGCGGCCGCTGAGCGTTACGTATAACGGCGAATGGCATGTGCCGGGACAGCAGTTTTCGTTGTACCTGAGTGAAATAGGTAACATCAAGGGCGGCTCGAACGGCGGTGATGCCGATTTCGCGGCGGCGCGCGCCAATGCCACGGCCGATTACATGATCACGCGCTATGGCGCCGAATATCTCCGGGTTTTTGGCAATGACTGGCAGACCCATATTGCATTCAATGGACAAAGCACTTCGGACGCCTTGGTGCAGGGCGAGCAGTTCGGGCTGGGCGGTGCGTCTTCCGTGCGCGGTTACTATGAGCGCGAAATGGCCAACGACACGGGCTATCGCGGCAGCCTGGAGCTGTATACACCGGACTTTGGTGAGCGGGTGCGAAGCGCGATGAAGATACGTGCGCTGGTGTTCTACGATTTCGGCGGGATTTCGCGCAACAAGGCGCTGCCGGGGGAGCAGACCGACGCCCATCTCGGCAGCGTGGGAGTCGGATTGCGCGCCGGCATGGGCAAGAATTTCTCGTTGCAGGCAGACATTGCGCAAGCATTGGACGCGGGCAGCAAGCAACCAAAGAACCATTCACGGGCGCATTTCAACGCGGTATGGACTTATTAGGATCCGGCGAAATAACGCCAAGGGGGCAAGATGAAAGCCAGTAAAAAAATGATGTTCAGGCGCAAACTGGTTTGCGCCGCCGTCATCTCCTGTTTCACTGCCATGCCGGCCTTTGCCAATCCCACCGGCGCGACAGTAGTGAACGGCCAGGTCGGGTTTGCCACACAGGGCAACACGCTCACCATCACCAACTCCCCGAATGCCATCATCAACTGGCAGCAATTTTCCATTGGCGCTGGCGAGACTACGCGCTTCGTGCAACAGAATGCATCCAGCGCAGTGCTCAACCGCGTGGTGGGGCAAGACCCATCGCAACTTCTCGGCAGCCTGCTATCCAACGGGCGTGTGTACCTGATCAACCCCAACGGCATACTGTTCGGGCAAGGCGCGGTCATCGATGTGGGCGGGCTGGTGGCTTCCACGCTCAAACTGAGCAATGGCGACTTCCTTGCCGGACGCCTGAATTTCACCGATGGCTTGGGCGCGGGCAGCATCAATAACCAGGGCAGCATCACCACACCCACCGGCGGCAACGTTTACCTGATTGCGCCGGACATCAGCAACAGCGGCGTCATCACCAGCCCGCAGGGCGAAATCCTGCTGGCGGCTGGGCACAGCGTCAACCTGATGGATAGTGCCAATCCCGATGTGCAAGTCATGGTGGGCGCGTCCGATACGCAAGCGGTCAACATCGGCTCGCTGATCGCACGCAGCGGCAAGATCGGCATCTATGGCGCGCTGATTGACCAGCAAGGCATGGTGAATGCCGATACCGCCGTAGTTAGCGCCGGGGGCAAGATCACCCTCAAGGCAAGCAAGGACATTACGCTCGAACCCGGCAGCGCCACCACGGCTTCCGGTGAATCGGGCGGCGTGAAGGAGGGCGGTGAAATCCGCATTGTCGCCGACGGTATGCTCAACGTGCGGCAGGGCAGCGAGATACATGTGGATGGCGGCGTGGATGGCGGCAATGGCGGTTTTCTTGAATTGTCCGGCAAGCAGGCCATTAGCCTGCGCGGGATATACACCGGCGCGGCCAGGGCGGCAGGCTATCATGGGGGCACGCTGCTGCTTGACCCGACAGACATAATTTTATGCAATAATTATACTGAATGCGGAAGTAGTGATATTACTATCTCTACACTGGGAATCAGCGGTATTGGCGTTTCCGGGGTGGTTGCAGATTCAGACCCTCCGTCCACACTCTATCTGCATACCAACATGGCCGATGGCGGCTGGACCAACGTCCAGCTTGCTGCAACCCATGATATCAGTGTCAAATCCGCGCTTACCAACACGGATGTTCCAGCCGGCGGTTCGCTTACCCTGGCTGCGGGCAACGACATCAACGTCAGTGCCAATATTGGCACGAGTACCGCAGATCGTTTCAACCACGACCTGACCATGGTCGCAGGCAATAACGTCAACATCAATGCCAGCATCTACATGGGCAACCATGACCTGGTTGTGCGCGCCGGCGCCACCGAAGGCCAACTCGGGTTTTTGCCTTATTCCTGCAGCACATCATGCAGCCACTCGGTTTTCATCAAGCCATTGACACCCAACCCCGTCACGGTGGATGTCCTTGGGGGTGTCGCACTTTATGCGCCTAACGACGGAGCCGTGGAGATACGCGGCGGCAACGCTGGAAACAACCAGGATGCGTCTGTCAAGGTTCATGGCGGTACTGTCAGCGTTAATGCCGGTTCGGTCTCTATCTTGGGCGGAACGGCCAATGCCAGTGCGACTGAGGGTGGGTCGGCAACCGCTGCCGCCAGTGCTGAACTGTCGGCTGATACAACGTTGGACATCACGACCACGGGTGGCGGACTCACGGTTCAGGCGGGTCAAGTCAAAGCCTTTGCAGCCAGTGGCGCCAGCGCCAATGCGACGGCAAATGCCAAGCTGCATGGCAATGCGGTTACGATCACAACGAACGGCGTGGAAGTAAAAGGGGGTGATCTGTCGTGCGTCGAGTGCAGTGTAGGCGCTTCTGCATCTGGCAATGGCAGCAAGGCAAATGCGCTAGCCAATGCCGAGCTTTCCGCAAGCGGCGGGTTGACAATAAACGCGGGAGGGGACGTGATCGTGGCGGGTGGCAGCGGCGGTTCCAATATACTGGCTTATGCTACCAATGGAGGTGCGGCCAGGACCGAATTGAAGGCGCTGTTGAAAGGGGCAACCGTCGAGATCACCGCCAGTGCAATAGACACAACCGCTTCGGTGAAGGTGCTGGGTGGAGGTAATTCCTCGGCCTGGACGGGAGGAGCTCAGGCCGGCAATCACGGGGTTGCCACACTGGATGCCAGCGCCGAGCTGTCCGCCGACACAACCCTTTCCATTACTGCTGACGGTGAACTCAAGGTGCAGGGCGGAGATATCTTTGCCAAGACTAATTGGGACGTCAACGGGAGCGCTGTAGCGGCGGCAAATGCCACCCTCAAATCGGGGGGTGACATGACACTGGATTTGACTACCGGCGTGACAGTACAGGGGGGAATATCGCTGGCAGATGCCCATTTGGGCGGATCGCACGGTAAGGCCACTACCAATGCCAATGCGCTGGTCAGCGCGGGCGGAAAGCTCAATCTCACCGTGCGGACGGGTGGGCTTTTCGTCGAAGGGGGTAGCAGCGTCGGTGCCTATGCGGATGGCAAACCCAACCAGACTGCCATTGCCAGCGCCAATGCAACCATCGAGGCATTGGGCGCCGCCGGCATGAAACTTGACGTAGCGAGCGGCATAACGGTGCATGGCTACAATAATGCGTTCGCATTCGCTTCCTGTAATTCCGTTGAAATGTGTTCGCCGGGCAAGCCCAACGTCGCGACCACGAACGCCAATGCCTCGATCAGCACCCCCAATGGGTTGCTGGACATTACCATCCATGGCGGCGGTTTGACCGTGCAGGGAGGCAGCAGTGTTCAAGCTAGTGCCGGTTCTCATGGCAAAAACGAGGCTTCCGCCAATGCAACTGCTTCTGTTACTGCCAAATCCATGCAGCTTGATGTTGTAGGTGGTGTGACGGTGTCCGGTGGCGACAACACTTATGCTTCTGCTTTTAGTGGCACTGCTGCCGCTGTCAATACGGCGAAAGCCGATGCCAGCGCGCAGATTAAGTCTACAGATGCCATGACGCTGACGGTGGATAGCCTTAACGTTCAGGGTGGTAATGCCGCCGGGGCATATATCAAAACATCAGGAAGCAATAATGCCGAGGTAACCACCAATGCGCTGATTGATGCCGGGAGCCTCAAGATTGACACAGCTGGTTCCATTCAGGTGAGTGGCGGCACTGCCTATGCTTTGGTGGGGTCGTGCAGCGGCAACCGTGTGAATGCCCAGGCTAACGCGACGATCCAAGCCACAGGTAACATGGAGGTTACCAACGGATTGAGTGGTGGTGTTTCCAGTGTGACCATCCGGGCAGGCAGGGCTATTGCCTATGCCAGCAGCGGCAGCATCACCAACACACACACCTCATCTGATGCCAAGGCCAGCGCAAATGCAACGATGAGCGCCGGTTCGCTCATCCTGCGTGCAGATGGCCTCACCATTGGCGGCGGCAATGCGCATGCGCAGGCAGGAGGTGATTACCATTACCCCTACTCAGGATCTTTCTCCTTTCATGGCATGGCGATCAACCGTATCGTAAACGCAGAGGCGAAGGCATCGATGGATGTAGGCACAGTTTCCGAGTTGGCTGTGGGGAGTGGTGGGTTGCTTATTGAGGGATCCGGTTGCCATGGCTGTACTGCAATTGTCAACGGCGCAGGCGGCATAAACTCGGCTACTACAGACCGTAGCGCATTCCTCCATGTTGCGGGCAACATTTCTTCATTCACTGTCGGTGGAAGTGGAATAATGATTTACGGTGGCAGTGATGCAAAAGCAAGCGCAGGGGGTGCTGGCAAAAATACCGCAACCGAAAATGCCAATGCGGGCATCAGGGTAGGTGGCAGTATTCTGAGCGGAACCATCGCTTCTCTCTGGATGGGGAGCGGTGGTGGAAGCGGTGGCAATGCTATTGCCAATACTTCCGGGGATGGAGTCAATACTGCGACCGCGACAGCCAATACCTTGATTACCGTGGGAGGTGGTATGACGCTTGATATAAGCGGTGATATGCACCTTTACGGCGGCAATGCTACCGTTAGCGGTTCAGGTGCGACTGCCCAAGCAGTTGCGCTGATCGAAGGCGGAACGAGCCAACCCGGGACCATGCATATAGACGTCGGCGGCAACGTGTTTATCACCGGCGGTACTGGCGGTAACAGTAATGGTCCCGGAGCGTTGGCTTTTGCAGGTATCGTCAATAGCGGGCCGATTAACATGACCATTTACAACGAAAGCGGCCTCACGCTCGAGGGCGGGGACGGCGGTGCAACTTATGGCAGCTGGACCGTACCGAATACCGGTTTATCCCAAGATCCGACCGGTGCCATCACCATTACCAACGGCTACAGTTACGTGATTGACCCCAACATTACACCAAATTCAGCGTGGGATTCCGCTTTCATCATGACCCGGTCGTCAGTGTTGCCCGATGCGGTTCAATATGCACTGGATCGCGGCGCCGATTGGGTCAATGGTGCGGCGCCTCCATCCGGGTTTATTGATCCATTCCGTTTCGGAATCAACGAGGATAATACAAATGACAAACCTGTGTGCAATTAGCCGCATCTTTCTGCTTTGTGCGCTGCTATTGGCAGCCAATGCATGGGCAGTGCCTGCGGGGACCGTCACGCATATCAGCGGGACGCTGGCTGCAATGAAAGCGGACGGTGCTTCCCGCCTGCTGTCCGTGAAATCCATCGTGGAAAGCGGGGACACGCTTTCCACGGAAAAGGATACCTTTGCCCGCATCAGGTTTACCGATGGCGGGGAGGTCGTGTTGCGCCCGAACACGGTATTCAAGGTCGATTCTTACGGCTATGACACGAGCAAACCGAAGGAGGATGGTTTCTTTGTCAGCCTGATGAAAGGTGGCGCGCGTTTTGTCAGCGGACTGATCGGCAAGCGCAACAACGAAGCCTATTTATTGAAGACCGCTGGAGCGACCATCGGCATTCGTGGCACCGATTATGGGGTGCTTGTGTGCAACCATGATTGCAAGCACCTCAAGGATGGAACCTATACACACACCTATGAGGGCATCATTCACCACAAAAACAAGCATGGCGATCTAGATTGCGCTGCGGGGGAGGGCTGTTACTCAGACAAGGATGCCCCCCCGGTCAAGCTGCGCGACATTCCCGACGATATAGATTTCTTCGTGCCGGCATCGTTTCTGGATATGGGTGGCGATACGGTGCTTGACGGATCCGGGCACACCGAGTGTCTTATTCGCTGACCCAATCAAGAAGAGTCGTTTAAATCGAAGCCATGCGTGTGCATGGCTTCATGCTTGCCTCGCAAATGAATTCCTCAAATTTCCATCCGGGGCCACGCGGAATTTCGCCGGAGAAATAAACGAATTGCAATTGAAACGGGAACTCAATTGCTTCGCGGATTATCTCTTTCAATCTGGTTTCCTGCACATCGGTCAGCGGAGTGTCTGAAACCATGTGCACTTCGATCACTTCCTGGAAGTTCTGAATGGTTTGGCATTGCCTTATGGGAGCCAGTCGCGCTGGTTCAAATTATTTTCTGGCGAAATATTTAGCGTAATAATATATCATTCGTTGCGTGAAACTATCGGATTCCATGACATGAAAAACAAACATATTGTCCGCCACGAAGGCCACGTAACGGCTGCAGACCGCGCGCTACTGCTCGGGCAGTTACCGGCCACCGTCTGGTTCACCGGGCTGAGCGGTGCGGGCAAGTCAACGCTGGCCTTCGCGCTGGAGCACCGCCTGGTAGATATCGGGCGGGCTTGTTATGTTCTCGATGGCGATAATGTCCGTCACGGCTTGAACAAAAATCTTGGTTTTTCCCATGAAGACCGCACCGAAAATATCCGCCGCATTGCCGAAGTAGCAAAGCTGATGAATGATGCCGGGCTGATTGTAATAGCCGCTTTCATTTCGCCTTATCTGGGGGACAGGGAAATGGCGCGCCAGATCATCGGTGAAGACAAGTTTATTGAAATTCACGTTTGCACCCCGCTGACAATTTGCGAGGAACGCGATACCAAGGGAATGTATAAAATGGCCAAGGAGGGCAAGATTGCAGCGTTTACCGGGGTGTCCGCGCCTTATGAGCCGCCCTTTTCCGCCGCACTCACACTTGATACAAGCACATTGGACATTGCTGCATGCATTGGCCTGATAACCGGGGTATTGTCGCCGCACATCGATAAGCGGGGTTAACTATTTACGCCGCGGCATTTCCCTGTTAAACCGTTCATCAGCTTGCGCTGGAGCGGAATAAGCGTCGAAACGATTGCCCATGATTTTATCCAGCAGGGCGAGCCTGTCGCGGGGCGCCGGGTGGGTCTTGAACATCAGCGCCAGCGATGAATCCTGCGCATTGCTCGCATCGAGCATTTGCAGCACGGCGGGCAAACCGTAAGGATCGTAGCCGGCGCGGGTGGCGATTACGATACCCATGCGGTCCGCCTCAAACTCGTCATCCTTGTCCAGCCCCCGCGCATACAATTCCGTCCCCGCCTTGATGGCCTTTTCCATCACGGGGTTGGCCTTGTTCTTTATGCTTTCGCCGATGAGGTCGGCGGCCAGATCCATACGCGCCCCTTTTTGCAGTGCCGCAAGATGGTGCTTGCGCAGTACATGGACCATTTCGTGCGCCAGCACGCCAGCCAGTTCCGATTCATTATTGAGTTTCTGCAATAAGCCGCCGGTAATGAAAATTGTGCCGCCGGGAGTGGCAAAGGCGTTGATGTCGCTGCTTTGCATGATGCCAAATTTCCAGGGCAGATCCGGGCGTTCGGTCTGCAAGCTGACCCAGCGCCCGACTTTATTGACATATTGCTGCACCTCGTTGTTGTCGAGGAGGGGCGCTGCACCCAACAGGTTGGCGGCAATGCCGTTGCCAAGCTCGATTTCATGTGGTTCATCGAGCGATTGGGTGGCTTGCTGCGCTTTTTTTACAACATCCAGCACCTTATTGAAATTAAGTTCAAAGGCGTACGCCTGGCCGGAAAGCGCCAGGGCAAGATAACAAAACAATATCGCGCGATTGGGCATGGCGATCTCCTTCAACCTATGAATTGCCGCCGGACGGCAAGTAATCCATTTCACGGGGTTTTAACTTTGCGCCATGCGCAAATTTTTCCGCCTGCGCTTTGTCCGTGGCGTAGCCTTGCATCTTTTCCAGCTCTTGTGGATTGGCTCGCGCGTTCTTCAGGTCTTCTTCCGAAAGCCCGCGTACCCCGGTGGCGACGGTGACGCCTTTGCTGTCGCCGCGTGCGGCATTGAGCAGGTTTGTCAGGCCGCTATCACCCTGTTGCGTGGCCGTGCTTTTGCTGCGCAGGCTGAGCATCTTGACCCAGCCGTCGCCTTTGGCGCTGCTGATCTTCAACCATCCACCCTCGCGTGACAGGATGTTGACACTGGCTTTTTCATCCAGGGTGGCGACAGTGGGCGCATCGCTGAAAGGCTTCTGCTTGATCTCGGTGCTGCGCACGGTAAAGGCGGCTTGATCGGCATGCGCCGAAGCCGCCAATGAACAGAGCAGAGAAAGTGTAGCCAGGTATCTCATGGTTTCACCTCAGGGTATGCGCGCCTTGGCAGGGGCAAACAATTCGACTTCCTGCAATCGGCCTTTGACTTTATAAGAGCCTGTCGGAATAAAGTCAAATGTATTCTGGCAGAGTGCGGCCGTCTCTCCGGAAACCAGTATGCGCGCGACACCCTTGGTCAACCCTTCGATGCGGCTGGAGAGGTTCACCGTATCGCCGATGGCGGTGTAATCCAGGCGCGCATCCGAACCGATGAAGCCCACCACTGCCTTGCCGCTATGGATTCCGATGCCGACATCAAAGTCCTTGCCGTCATTGCCGAGCTCGTTCTTGAAGCGCAACAGACACTGCTCCATTTCCAGCGCCGCCGCCACCGCGTGTGCGGCGTGTTGGGGGTCGTCCTGCGGCGCCCCCCAGAACGCCATGATGGCGTCGCCGATGAATTTGTCCAGCGTACCGCCGTGGCGGAAGATGATTTCAACCTGAAGGCTGAAGTAACGGTTCAGCAGGCTGACGATTTCTTCCGGCGAGCGCTTTTCCGACAGGGTGGTGAAGCCGCGAATATCGGAAAACAGCACGGTTATTTCGCGCGCCCTTCCGCTCAATGATTGCGGCGTTTCACCTTGTGCCACCAAAGAATCGACCACGCGCGGATCGAGAAAGCGGTTGAACATGCGTATGGTTTGTTCGCGCGATTTTTTCTCGCGCAAGTATTCGCTGATTGCGGCTGCAAAATAGAAGCCCCAGCCGAATAGCAGGGGGGTGAGCAGTGCGGCGCTGTATAGCTGCGTCATGGCGAAGTATTGCGCGGCCAATAGAACGGCGCTCAACAGCAGCAGTGCGCCGCCGATTTTGAATACATCGACGCGCCGCTGAAACAGCAGCAGTTGCATAACGATCAACAGCAGTGCGCCGAGCGGCGCAAAATAGGCTGGCGCGGCGCGCAGGTGGCGCTGGTTTTTCAGGTTGTCCAGCGCAGTGGCGAGAATCTCCATGCCCGGATACAAACTGGATACCGGTGTGGCGCGGATGTCGTGCAGTCCGGTGGCGGTGCTGCCGATGACGACGATCTTGCCGCTCAGTTCGTGCGCGTCGCGCAACGGCTTCTGGCGCGACTGGTCGGCATACAGGTCACTGTAGCTGATGTGTTTGAATGCATGGGCGCCGCCGCGCCAGTGCAGCTTGATATCGGGCTGCTGCGGAACCGGGTAGCCCAGGTCGCGCATCACGCGCGCAGGCAACGATTCAAGCTGCCAGCCGGACAAGTTGCGGTGCAATTCATAACGCCGCGCGATACCGTCCGCATCTTCCATGAAATTGACCAGGCCGGTGCGCCATGATTCGGTCGCAACAGCCTGCGGTGGCAACAGGATGGCGCGCGCATCCGGGTCGGCGCCGGGCGCATGCGGGATATCAACCACCCGCGCCAATTCAGGCAATGGTACGCCGCCGCTCTGCTTGCCTTCCAGTTGCAGCATGGGGAAATATACGTTGCGCAGATCGTGCAGCACCTCGTTGAAAAACTGGTCGCTTTCCGGGCGATAGCGGTCAGGCTCGCTGAACAAGATATCAAACACGATCGCACGCGGTTTTTGCCGTGCGATGCCCTGCAATAGCTCGCCATGCACCGCGCGCGGCCACGGCCAACTGCCAGCGGTATTCTGCATTGCGGCCAGGCTGGCCTCGTCAATATCGACGAGTACGATATCCGGATCGGGGCTGAGTTGCAACGCAACACGGCGCGCAAAGAAATCGCTGAGCCGGTTGTCAAGGGTGCTGAACGCATTCAGCCACAGGCTGTTTATTGCGATGAATAACGCCGCAGCCAACGCAAGCAGGTGGATGCGGTTGAATGATGTTGCAGAAGCGGCAGGCATAAGAAATAAATATTATTTCCCTCGCCAGCGCGCCGGAGACGGGTAAGAAAGAGGATGGATGCTAAGCACTTGGCAATGGATACGGCAGTGGTAAAAACTGCAACACCGCACCTTGCGGCGATTGCAGGTGTACCGTTTGCGTTTCACGGCTGCTGGTCTGCACTACCGCCAGCAGGTCACAGCCGCCCCCCGGCGCCGCAGTCGCGTTGACCACCATGCCGCTGGTTTGCCCTTCCATATCCGCGCTGTAAAGTTCGTCGCCCGGTTGCGGAACAATGTTGCCCTCGATGTGCGCCAGATACATGCGGCGTTTCAGCTTGCCGAGGTATTGCATGCGCGCCACGATTTCCTGCCCCGGATAGCAACCCTTCTTGAAGCTGACCCCGCCAATCAGGTCGAGGTTCGCCATCTGCGGCACAAACTGTTCCTGCGTGGCAGGCGTGATGGCTGGAATGCCGTCGCGGATGTTGAGCCAGTCCCAGCAACCGGAACCGGCGGGGCGCGCAGCCGCACTCAGGCTTTGCCACAGGGCAGGCGCATGCTGCGGCGTGGAAATGAGCTGAAAGCGTTGCGCTCCGGCGCGGATGGTGCTGGTGTCGCCGTGCTGTCCCACCGACATGGTATCCTGCGGGGTAGAGCCGAGCTGCTGTTGCAGCAGCGTAGCGGCGCCTTCCCCGGCCAGGCCGATACAAACCTGCTGCTCGCTTGCGTCCGTTATCTTGACCTTGGAGCGCAGCACAAACATGGAAAGGCGTTTCTGGATGGGGGCGCACAGGCTGCGCGGCAGTTGCAGAAAATAATCCGCACCGGAGCGCCAGATCAGAAAGCTTGCCAGTATCCGTCCCTTGGGGCTGTTCAGGCTGCTGTATTGCGCGCGCTGTTCGCTGACCTCGCGCACATCGCTGCTCAGCATGTTTTGCAGGAAGCCCGGGGCGTCTTCGCCTGCCACCTTGAGCACGCCGAATTGGCTCAAGTCGCACAGCACCGTGCCATTCCGCGCGGCGGCAAGTTCGCCTTGCGCGTCGCCGAAATGCTGCACGATAACATCATGCAGCAGCGCTCCCTGCTGTTGCAGGAAATTCCGCCAGTCCGTATTCATTGAATATTGCGGGAACTATGCGTAAGTGTTGACGCGGCCGCGCTTGCTTTCGCCTTCCATGAACTGGATGCCGGAAGGTTCTGTGGTTTCCTTGGCCGTGGTCTCGGCTTGCTCGGTGTTCTTCTGGTTTTCCGCACGTTGCATTTGTTGCGCCTGCTCGGACAATTTCACCACGGTGGAATTTTGTTGTTCCTGTGGCTGTTTCTCGTTCTTGGGTGCGGGTTGGGCCTGTGTGCTGTTGACAAGCGCGCTGACTGAGGTGTTATTGGTAACTTCCATGATTTGCTCCTCAAAAGACTTGCATGGCAAACACCATACTCGGTTTTTTGCCGTGCCGCAAGGTTTGACAGTGGCAGGATTTATTGGCACGCGTTCAGATAGCCCATGTCCACCCGATTCCGCTACACTATCGCGCCATGAAATGCCTTGTTAGTTCCCTGTTGCTCCTGCTGCTTGCCGCCTGTGACGGCGGGCTGT
>JAHFRC010000023.1 GCA_023259015.1 Nitrosomonadales bacterium
CCTACGGAACTAATAAGAATGGCACAATTTTTTGTTATTCACCCTGAAAACCCGCAGCCACGTCTGATCAGGCAGGCGGCTGCCATGTTGCGCGATGGCGCGATAATCGCCTATCCCACCGATTCTTCCTATGCGCTGGGCTGCCATCTCGGCGACAAGACAGCCGTGACGCGCATCCGGCGGATACGCGGTGTGGATGACAATCACTACATGACGCTGATGTGCCGCGACCTGTCCGAGCTTGGACATTATGCGCGGGTGAACAACGTGCAATTCCGCCTGCTGAAAAACAATACTCCGGGCAGCTACACTTTCATTCTCGGCGCTACCCAGGAAGTCCCACGGCGTCTGCAACATCCCAAGCGCAACAATATCGGCATCCGCATTCCCGATCATCCGGTGGCGCTCGCGCTGCTGGAGGAATTGGGCGAGCCCATGTTGAGTTCCACCCTGATCCTGCCGGATGAAAAACAGCCGCTGAATAACGCGGAAGAGATTCGACGCCATCTCGACCGCCAGGTTGACCTGATACTGGATGCAGGTGCGGTCGGACTGGAGCCGACCACGGTGATCGACCTGACCGGCGAGATACCCGTCCTGGTGCGGCGCGGCAAGGGCGATATCGCCCCGTTTTCCATCGAGGAGTAAATTTTTGCAGTTTGATAATGTTGTACAGGCCGTCGCCATCGGCGCAATCCCCGTGCTGTTTGCGATCACCCTGCACGAGGCGGCGCACGGCTACGTGGCGCGGCATTTCGGCGACATGACGGCCTATCAGCAGGGCCGCATCAGCCTCAACCCGATACACCACATCGATCTGGTGGGGACGATATTGTTGCCTCTGCTGACCTTCATGCTCGGTGGTATCATATTCGGCTGGGCCAAGCCGGTGCCGGTCAATTTTGGCGCGTTGCGCCGCCCCAAGAAAGACATGCTGTGGGTGGCGCTGGCGGGACCGGGCGCCAACTTTTTTATGGCGCTGTGCTGGGGATTTTTGGCAAAACTGGCGTGGTTATTTCCGGAGAATTATTTCGCTCATCCATTGCTGGAAATGGCGAAAATCGGGATCAATATAAATGTGGTTTTGATCGCGCTGAACATGCTGCCCCTGCCTCCCCTGGATGGCGGGCGCATTGCCGTCAGCCTGTTGCCGCACCGGCAGGCGTACACGCTGTCGAAGCTGGAGCCATATGGCATGTTTATCCTGATTTTCATGGCGATGACGCCGGTGCTTAGTTTGGTGCTGATGCCGCTGATTGTCGGACTGATGCGGTTTATAAGTTTTATTATCGGGTTATAAAAATGTTTGCTGATCGCGTTTTATCCGGAATGCGCCCCACCGGAAATTTGCATTTGGGGCATTACCATGGCGTGCTGAAGAACTGGGTGGAAATGCAGCAGGAATTCGAATGCCTGTTTTTCGTCGCCGACTGGCATGCGCTGACCACGCATTACGATACCCCGCATTTCATCGAGCAGAACGTGTGGGACATGGTGGTGGACTGGCTGGCGGCGGGCGTTGACCCGGCGCGCGCCACCCTGTTCATCCAGTCCAAAGTTCCGGAACACGCAGAATTGCATTTGCTGCTTTCCATGATTACGCCGCTGGGCTGGCTGGAACGCGTGCCGACCTACAAGGACCAGCAGGAAAAATTGTCGGAGAAAGACTTGAGCACATACGGGTTTCTCGGCTATCCGCTGCTGCAAAGCGCGGATATCCTGATCTACCGTGCCACCCATGTTCCGGTGGGCGAAGACCAGGTGCCGCATATCGAATTCACGCGCGAGATTGCGCGCCGCTTCAACCACATCTATGGGCGCGAACCGGGTTTCGAAGAAAAGGCGGAGGCCGCTGTCAAAAAACTGGGCAGCAAAAAGGCCAAGCTGTACACCAAATTGCGCACACTCTTTCAGGAGCAGGGCGACGATGAGGCGCTGGAGTCAGCCAAGTCCTTGCTGGATGAGCAGCAGAGCCTCAGTATGGGCGACCGCGAGCGTCTGTTCGGTTATCTCGAGGGCGGCGGCAAGATGATCCTGTCCGAGCCGGTGCCCATGCTTACCGCAGCTTCGAAAATGCCGGGGCTGGACGGACAGAAAATGTCCAAATCCTACAATAACACCATCAGTCTGCGTGAGGATGAAGCGAGCGTGACGAAAAAAATCCGCACCATGCCCACCGACCCGGCGCGCGTGCGCCGCAGTGATACCGGCACCCCGGAGAAATGTCCGGTGTGGCAATTGCATCTGGTGTATTCGAATGAAAAAACCAAACAATGGGTGCGGCAAGGTTGCACTACTGCAGGCATCGGCTGTATCGAATGCAAGCAGCCGGTAATCGCCGCAGTGCTGGCTGAACAGGAGCCGATGCGCGAGCGCGCCCAGCAATACCTGGACGACCCGACATTGGTGCGCAACATCATCGCTGACGGTTGCGAAAAGGCGCGTAAACTGGCAAGCGATACCATGCGCGATGTGCGCGAGGCGATGGGGTTGAGTTACAGCTAGCATGAAAGCTAACCTGAAATCGGTGATTACCTGTCCGCACTGTGGCGCAATGAAAGAAGAGAACATGCCGACTGATGCCTGCCAGTTTTTTTATGAATGCACTGCGTGCCATACCGTGCTGCGGCCAAAATCTGGCGACTGCTGCGTGTTCTGCTCATTTGGTACAGTGCAGTGTCCGCCGGTTCAGTTGCAACAGGATTGCTGTGAACGTTAACTCAATATGACCCAAGTCGATCTGCAACTTGCACCCATCGTTCGTATCCACGGCGAGCCGCTGCTGGAGATGCCGCAGGACTTGTACATCCCGCCGGATGCATTGGAGTTGGTGCTGGAATCTTTTCAGGGACCGCTCGATCTGTTGCTGTACCTGATCCGCAAGCACAACCTGGATGTGCTCGACATTCCGATGGCGCAGCTCACGCAGCAATACATGGGCTACATCGAGGCGATGCAGCGCAACCGTCTGGAGCTGGCCGCCGAATATCTGCTGATGGCGGCGGTGTTGATCGAGATCAAATCGCGCATGTTGCTGCCGCGCCCACCCAAGGCCAGCGAGGAAGGCGTGGAAGACCCGCGCGCCGAGCTGATGCGCCGCCTGCTGGAATACGAGCAGATGAAGCTGGCTGCGCAGAAACTCAATGAATTGCCGCAAGCCGGGCGAGATTTCGAACTGGTGCAGGTGCTGGTCGAGCAAACGGTGGTGCAGCGCCTGCCGAATATCGCCGTGGAAGATTTGCGCCAGGCGTGGCTGACGCTGCTGGCGCGCGCAAAATTGAATGCGCACCACAAGGTGCGGCGCGAGGAACTGTCGGTGCGCGAGCAGATGACGCGCCTTTTGCGCCAGTTGCGGCACGGCGAATTCGAGATGTTTGAGAACCTGTTCGACGTGAGCGGCGGCATTCCGCAACTGGTCGTCACTTTCATCGCGATTCTGGAATTGGCAAAAGAAGCCTTGGTAGAAATCACACAATCCGAAACACTGGGGAACATTTATGTCCGAGCAAGCCGCAGCCTTACCGCAGCCGAATGAAGAAGCAGCACAGTTGATAGAAACCGGAGCCTTGGCGCAGGCCGACATGCAGCTGACCGTTCATGCTGAACTGACCGAAGCACCCCTAGAAGGGGACGCGGTGCTGATTGATACGATGCAACTCAAGAAAATACTGGAAGCCGCGCTGCTGACTACTCAGGAGCCACTGTCACTGGCCGAACTGAAAAAACTCAGCGATGCACCGGTGGAAAACCGTCTCATCGAAGAATTGCTGGAGCAGTTGGTGCAGGATTATTCGGGCAGCGGCGTGGAGCTCAACCGCGTGGCGAATGGGTGGCGCTTCCGCGCGCATCCGGAAATGCAAGTCTACCTGGATCGCCTCAACCCGCAGAAGCCGCCACGCTACTCGCGCGCGGTAATGGAGACGCTCGCCATTATCGCCTATCGCCAGCCGGTGACGCGCGGTGACATTGAGGAAATTCGCGGCGTTACCGTATCTTCGCAAATTCTCAAGACACTGGAAGTGCGCGGCTGGATCGAAGTCATCGGCACGCGCGATGCGCCTGGCAAGCCCGAATTGTTCGCCACCACCAAACAACTGCTCGGCGATCTTAACTTGTGCTCCTTGCAGGAGTTGCCGCCATTGGAAGAGATAGGCGCGCTGCTTGAGCAGGGTGAGCAAACGGCGGCATGATTCCAATTCCACTTCATCTTCTGTGAAGCATATCTCTTCGCGCGACAACCCGTTTTTCAAGGAGCTCGCCAAACTTGCCGGTTCATCGCGCCAGCGCAAAAAGTCTGGGCAGACCCTGCTGGATGGGATACATCTGGTTCAGGCGTATCTTGCATCAGGCGGTAAACCGCAACATTTGCTGTTAACGCAATCTGCATTGCAGGATCGCGAAGCGGCGGCGCTGCTGAAGAAACATTCCGGTGTGCCGCTCACGCAACTCGACGACAACCTGTTCGCCGGACTTTCCGAACTCAAAACGCCCAGCGGCATCCTCGCTTTGATTGATTTGCCCAGCCCCGCAGTGTCAGCCGCACAGAGCCGTTTCTGTTTGCTGCTGGAAGACATACAAGACCCCGGCAACCTTGGTTCCATGTTGCGTTCTGCCGCCGCTGCGGGATGCGATGCGGTGTTCCTGTCCAGAGGCTGTGCCGATGCGTGGTCGCCCAAAGTGCTGCGCGCTGGGATGGGCGGGCATTTCGCTCTCAGCATACACGAGTCTACGGATTTGCTCGCCGTGGCTGCGGTGTTTCAGGGCAAGCTTCTTGCCGCAACGCTTGATGCGAAAACCAGCCTGTATGACTGCGACCTGCGCGGCAAACTGGCTTTTGCGCTGGGTAATGAGGGGGCGGGTTTGTCTGAAAGCTTGCTGGCGGCTGTCAGTCAGCACTTCACCATTCTCATGCCGGGAAAGGTCGAGTCACTAAACGCCGCTGCGGCTACTGCGATATGCCTGTTCGAGTCCGTGCGGCAGCGCCTGTCTACAAACTTGGCAAAGGTGTCAGCGAAGTGAGGGTTTTCACATAGTGCGCAGATCGGCACTTTGTGTACCACCTGCTAATCAGGCTTTTGGTCAAGCGCGCCTGCGCCGGCCTGCGCTATCTGCCCGTCCTGGAACGAGCGCACACCGCTGACTCCCAACCCACCGATGATTATGCCGTCGCGCAGCAGCGGCACGCCGCCCTCTGCCGGGACGACACCGGGAAGCGCAAGGTGGATCAGGCGTCCGCTCAATACCGCGTCTTCCGAGGCTTTGGTCGGACGCTGGAATGCAACGGCGGCATGCGCTTTCTTGATGGCGGTTTCCACACTGCCGAATTGGGTGTCGTGGCTGCGTTGCAGATAAAGCAGGTGGCCGCCATCATCCACTACCGCGATCACCACGCGCCAATCATTGCGCAATGCTTCTGCTTCGGCGGCGGCAGCGATGCGCTTGGCATCGGCAAGCGTGAGCACGGGTTTGCTTGTTTTATGTGGGCCGGCGGGGGGAGCAAAACTGGCCACGATCAATGTGCCGCCAGTGCGTTGAATATCCGGTCGCGTATGGCTTCCACGCTGCCGATGCCGGGAATGTTGATGCAATGCGGCGCGCGGCTATCGCCTGTTTTTTCCAAAGCGGAGTAATAATCCACCAGCGGTTTGGTCTGCTCATGATAGACCTCAAGGCGCTTTCTGACGGTTTCTTCCTTATCGTCCTGGCGCTGCATCAGATCCTCGCCGGTAACGTCGTCCTTGCCCGCTACCTTTGGGGGGTTGAAAATGACATGGTAGGTACGGCCGGAGGCGAGGTGAACGCGGCGTCCAGCCATGCGCGTGATGATATCGACATCGGGAACTTCGATTTCCAGCACGAAGTCGATGCCGATGCCGGCATCCTTCATTGCCTGTGCCTGCGGGATAGTGCGCGGGAAACCATCGAACAGGAAGCCCTTGGCGCAGTCGGCTTCCTTGATGCGCTCCTTCACCAGGTTGATGATGATGCCGTCCGATACCAGTTGGCCCGCATCCATCACCTTCTTGGCCTTGACACCAAGCGGCGTACCAGCCTTGACTGCGGCGCGCAGCATATCGCCAGTGGAAATCTGCGGGATATTGTATTTTTCCTTGATGAAATTTGCCTGTGTGCCTTTACCGGCGCCGGGTGCGCCGAGCAGTATGATTCTCATGTTTATACCCCCTGTGTTAGTAAAGCTTCAAAGGTGCTTCTTGCTGCGTGCAAATCCGCTTCCGTATCCACCCCGCCGGGCGGGGCATCAGTGGTGACAGTAACACCGATCTTGTAACCGTGCCACAGCGCGCGCAATTGCTCCAGCGCCTCGACCCGTTCGATGGCGGCAGGTTCAAGCTGCCGGAAAGCGCGCAGAAAACCGGCGCGGTAGGCATAGATGCCTATGTGGCGCAGCACGGTGAGGTTTTCCGGCAATGATGCGCCCTGTGCAAAAATGTCGCGCGGGTAGGGAATCGGCGCACGGCTGAAATACAGCGCATTGCCGTCCTTGTCCAGCACCACCTTGACGATGTTGGGGTTGCGCATGGGTGCCTCATCATGGATGGGGTGGCAGGCGGTCGCAATTGAACATTCCGGATGATCGTGCAGATGTTGTGCTACAGCGCGTATCAGTTCCGGCGGCATCAGCGGTTCGTCACCCTGCACGTTGACCACTATTGTTTCATCGGCCCAGTTGTGCTGTTCCACCACTTCGGCAATGCGGTCGGTGCCGCTGGCATGGTGCGCGTGAGTCAGACAAGCTTTGAAGCCATGCTGATGCACGGCGGCGATGATGGGTTGGTGGTCGGTGGCAATCCAGATTTGCTGTGCGCCGCTTTTTGCTGCCTGCTCGGCAACCCGGACTATCATGGGCTTTCCGGCAATCTGCAGCAGCGGTTTGCCCGGCAGGCGGGTGGAAGCAAAGCGTGCGGGGATAACGACGTGGAAATCCATCAGCGCAGTTGTTCGACTTCTTCCGTTGTCATAGTGCGCGCTTCATCCGCCAGCATCACCGGGATGCCGTCCTTGATGGCATAGGCGAGGCGGTCGGCTTTACAGATCAACTCCTGTTCGGCCTTGCGGTAAACCAGCGGGGATTTGCACAGCGGGCAGACCAGGATTTCAAGCAGCTTGGCGTCCATTCTGGGTAATCCTTTCAAGGGTGAGTTGGGTAAGCGACGGGTCGACTTGCGCATCCACGCGCAGCACCCAGCATTTTTCGGTAGCGAATGCCGCACATTTTACCGCATCTTTTTCCGTCATGAGTATCGCATCGGCATCGGCAAAGGCCAAATCCCCCGGTGTGTAGCGATAATGGTCGGGAAAAGGGTGAGTTTGCACCGCCAGCCCAAGATGGCTGAGGTGGTCGAAGAAGCGCTGCGGATGGCCGATCCCGGCGATGGCGTGCAGATGCTGGCCGTGGAAATCTGCGGCGTGTGCTTGCGTGCTCGGGTTGAGCAGGTTGTAGAAACGCTCGCCTTGCAATTGCATGGCATATTCGCCTGCCGCTGGCGCCCCGCCATTAACGACTACCGCATCTGCCCCTGCCAGGCGCGATGGCAGTTCGCGCAATGGCCCGGCGGGAAGCAGGAAGCCATTGCCGAAGCGGCGCGCTCCATCCACCACCACGATTTCAGCATCGCGCCGCAGCCGGTAATGTTGCAGGCCGTCGTCGCTGAGCAGGACATCGCATTCCGGGTGGGCGCGCAATAATTCGCGTGCGGCGGCAACACGGTCTTGCCCGACCCATACCGGGCATAGTTTGCGTTGCGCCATCAACACTGCCTCATCGCCGACAGCGCCGGGGTCGCTGGAATTGTATACGGCTTGCGAAGAGGCGGCAGTGCTTGCGTAGCCTCGGCTGATGATGCCGGGATGCCAGCCGTTATCCAGCAGTTGTTGCGTCAGCCACAGCGTGAGCGGGGTCTTGCCGCTGCCGCCGGCCGTAATGTTGCCCACCACAATGACGGGAATCGGCAGTTTTTTGCTGGGCAGGATGCCGCTGCGATAAAGTGTGCGGCGTATGCCGGCCAGCAGGCGGAAGATGAAGCTGATAGGCAGCAGGATGAGGTGGAGCGGGGTAATGCGGTACCAGTGTCGTTCCAGCCAGTGCATCCTTAGGGGCGCCTCTATAAATCCATTTTGCAGGCGAATCGCGGCGTCGCGTGCTCGTTCGTTCCTTGCCTATCTACTTGATAGGCAGTTCCAGCCGCTACACTTAACCTGCGCGTTGCACAGGTTAGCTTCCACTGAAACTTCGTTTTCTCGTCGCTCACTGCGCGGCTCCTTGCGCTTCATCCCGCAAAAATGAATTTCCAGAAGTGCCCTTATTTGCGGCTGGTGGTGAAGGTAATACGGCCATAGCCAGCCAAGCGTGCGGCTTCCATGATATTGATCACGGATTGGTGCGGCGCCTTGGCGTCGGCATTGATGATGATGGTGGGGTCATTCATGTCCCCGGCCGCCTTGCGCAACTCTTCCGCCAGCTTGTCCACGCTATTGAAATTGACGGTTATGTTATTGAAGGCGTAATGCTCGGTGGCGTCAACAGACACGTTGATTTGCTGCTCCTTGTGCATGGAAGACGTATCGCCTTCGGCCTGCGGCAAATTAATCTGGAGTCCGGAAAATCGCGTGTAGGTGGTGGTGACCATGAGGAAAATCAGGATCACCAGCAACACGTCTATCATCGGAATCAGGTTGATTTCCGGTTCTTCCCGTTTACGCCCGCGCTGGAAATTCATCCCGGCTGCCCCTGCTTATCACCGGCGCGTGCCATGCATGATTTCCACTAGCTTGATCGCCTGCTGCTCCATCTCGATAACCAGGCTATCCACCTTGGCGCGGAAGTGACGGTAGAAAATCATGCTGGGAACAGCCACGATCAGGCCGAAGGCAGTGTTGTACAGCGCCACCGAAATGCCGTGCGCAAGGGCGGTTGGAGTGTTGCCGATGGCTGTCTGTGCGCCGAAAATTTCGATCATCCCGACCACTGTACCGAACAGGCCGAGCAATGGGCTGATCGTGGCGACCGTGCCAATGGTGGTGAGAAAATGTTCCAATTCGTGCGCGGCAGTGCGCCCCGCTTCTTCAATGGAATCTTTCATGACATCGGGTGAGCTTTTGACATTCCTTAGCCCTGCGGCAAACACGCGCCCGAGCGGTGAATCTTCCGCTAGGCGGGTTAACATGGCTTCGCTGACCCCGTGCTTCTTTAGCTCCTGCACTGTTTCCTCGAGCAACCCTTCGGGCGCGACATTCTTGTTGCGCAGGAATACCAGGCGCTCCGCGATCAGGGCGACGGCAACCACGGAACAAATAATCAACAACCAGATGGGCCAACCGGCAGCTTCTACTATGGCAAACACACGACTTTCCTAACTATGCTTAAAATTAAGCAGACAGGACTTTACCTTGTCGCTCCTGTTTGAGCAAGATTTCCCCTGCTGGCACAGCATGAAGCAAGCGATTTTATTTATATACAGAAACTGTGGATAACTTTGTGGGTAAAAATAGAGAGTGGTACTTAAGTCATTATCCAATAACCTTTTTTGTTCTGCTGCTTAAATTTTGAACTATAAAAAAATATAATAAAAACAATATATTGCTGTAAGTTACGGAAATGCTGACCGGGTAAATTGCTGCAACATGGCGTAGCTCCTTGCGTTGTGGATTATTAAGGGTTGTCAATATATATTTTGGAAAATATTTGTAAAAAATACAGTTGAAAAAATTTTGTTTTTTGCGTAAGGAGAATTAGCTTGGCAGATGGTTTTGAAGAGGAGGTGAGAATTATTCGTTCGCATTATTTTTTCATTACCTCCGGGGCAGGGAAGCGGGTTGGTGAATCAGAGACAGAATCGGGAGTTGGAGATGGGCCAGAACATTATTGTATTATCCATGGGGGTCAGCCCATGAAGATGCGCGCCCTGAATCCATGCGGATGCTGAACGTTGCAATGGATCTGTGGGCGCGAGCTGTCTTTCCTGCGAAAACATGAGGGTTAATGAACCGTGATTTTTGACAAGAACATTGTATTGAGCGTGCGCGAGTTGAACCTCGCGGCAAAGCGTTTGCTGGAAGACAGTTTACCCTTGCTATGGGTAGGCGGTGAAATTTCCAATTTCGTCTGCGCGGCTTCCGGGCACTGGTATTTTTCGCTGAAGGATGAGCAGGCGCAAGTGCGTTGCGTGATGTTCCGCCACAAGAGCCAGTATCTCGACTGGCAGCCGAAGAATGGCATGCAGGTGGAAGTGCTGGCATTGGCGACCCTGTATGAGGCGCGCGGCGAATTCCAGTTGACGCTGGAGCAGATGCGTCCTGCCGGGATGGGGGCGCTATATGAAGCGTTCGAACGGCTCAAGAAAAAACTGGAGGGCGAGGGGCTGTTCGATGCAGCGCGCAAACGCGCGCTGCCTTTTTTTCCGTCGCAGATCGGCATCATCACTTCACCGCAGGCCGCCGCGTTGCGGGATGTGCTGACCACACTGGCGCGGCGCATGCCCGGCATACCGGTGGTACTGTACACCGCGCCGGTGCAGGGCGAGGGCGCCGCGCAGAAAATTGCGCAGGCTATCAAGTTGGCGAACGAACGCGCCGAGTGCGATGTGTTGATCGTATGCCGGGGCGGCGGCAGCATCGAAGACTTGTGGGCGTTCAATGAAGAAGTTGTGGCACGGGCGATTGCCGTGAGCAGCATTCCTGTGGTGAGCGGGATCGGGCACGAGACCGATTTCACCATCGCCGATTTTGCCGCCGACCAGCGCGCCGCCACACCTACTGCGGCGGCGCAACTGGTGGCGCCGCAGCGGCAGGAACTGCTGCAACGCCTGCACCATGCGGCACAGCGCCTGATGCGCGCCAGATTGCGTCAAACCGAACGTGTGATGCAGCAGCTTGATTTCTTGCAGCGCCGCCTGGTGCATCCGGCGCAACGCTTGCGGCAGCAGGCGCAATATCTCGACCAACTGCGGCAGCGCCTGTGCCGGGCACGTCCTGATTTCGTGCAATTCGGCGCATGGCAAATCGAGTTGATGCGCCGGCTACAGGGCACCATGCAGCACATACTGGAACGCCACAACACGCGCCTGCAAAGCTTGCGGCAACATCTGTTGCATCTCGACCCGCAGCAGGTGCTGGCGCGCGGTTACAGCATGGTGCGCGATGAACGCGGCGCCATTGTTTCGGATGGCGCAGATTTGCTAATAGGTGCGCACCTGGATATCACCTTTGCGCGCGGATGGGTGCGGACTGAAGTGAAGGAAAAAGGTTAGCAGTTTTAATTGCAAGTAGCGTCTGGCCGGCTGTCGACCGAGGTTGTGTAAAAACGTAAAAATTATGTCAGCAAAAATGGAGGGCACCTTGCAGGCTTTTGAGATATTGTCCAGCTCAGATGCAAGATTCAGCAGCCCAAGCTTGTTTTTAATGATACGTTCGTTAATATGAGTCATGAGGGTTACCTTTCAATCACACACTTCGGCCGTGCGATGGAGAATTCGACCAAGGAGAATTTTTCATGATGGGCTCGCTTGTGAGTTATGCAGATCAGATAAAGTAATTTACATCGTTCGATGTGGTTTCTACGGGCAAACCTTCGGCTGCCCACTCGGCGACGCCATCAGTGACCTTGTGAGCCTGGAATCCATATTTTTGCAACAGCCTACCCTTTGCATGCAATAGTTAATTGGTTTTTTCACGTTCGAGGGCAATTCGAGCGCGAAACAGGTCATACGCAATCGGTTCTTTGTTCTCGTAGCCGATTCGCCGCCTGCGGTTTTCGTCGAGCAGGTGATATTGTACCTGTGCTTCCACAGCAGTCGCGGTTGGGTCGCGTCCGGGGGAGACATCGAAATGGAAAACCTTCGGCTGCCATCGTGGCAAGCGGGTGTCCCATAGATCAATGATGAAGGGACGCCACAGGATGGTTCGCTTCAGGATGTGGTTTTCTTCACGCAGCACGGCGCCATTCCGATCCAACAGCCGTATGAATACCGTCAGATGGCGGTCCGGTATTCCGGTCGGGAGGTAATGCGCCGCACCGGTGTTGGTTAACGTCAATGTAAAGGAACGCTTGCCGGATGACGAATCGGGCGCTTCGTGAAACACTACTTCCAGTCCCTGCTTCACCATTTCCGGATCGTGCCCGCCGCGCCACAGGTGTCTGCGCACTATCCGAACCTTACCGCCCGCGACCAACGACCGCTCTGCGAGGGGCATATGGCATTTCACGCAGTCGATTGATCCCTCTCCAGGGCCAATCGATTCCTTGCCGATCTGGCCGGTGAGGGCAGCCACCGGGGGGCCCTTTGTAGACCCGGGGGTGCTTTGGATCTCGGCGACAGTGCCGCAAGGCGGGGCCCGGAAAAACGTGTCCCACCGGTTCCCGCTTACGACGTGGCACTTGAAGCAGACCTCGTTGGGATTTGCGAGTTTTTCCACCGGATGTGCTGCGGTCTCTATGCCGTAGGGCCCGAGAATCTTGCCGTTACGCAGATGGCAGGCGGCGCAGGTGACGCCTTCGTGCTGCAACTGTGCATCGAATGCCGGGTTGGGTTCCAGGATAGGTTGCCATTTCTCATCGTCATGGAATCCAAGAACCTTTTGCTCCTGTTGGCGATCAAGCGGGATATGGCAGTTCTTGCAGATCTGCTGCTTTCCGTCAAACCTCCAATCCACCTGAAAGTAGGGATCCGTCCAGGCATGGCTGTGGATGGTTGTCGACCACTCGGCGTAAAATTCCCGGTGGCAGAACGCACAGTTATTGGCACTCAACGACGTAAGCGCTGCCGGCATGTCGGCGGTTGAAACTGGCCGTTCAAACGCCTTTGATACGACGAAAATGTTCATCGGTCGGAAGAACCGCCAGGCCAGGAACGCAATCAAGACAACCAGAAGGAGGCCGATGATCAGAGTCTTTTTTTTTCGAATGGCCATGTAGAGAAGATACTCAGGGGATATCCGCCATCATCGCCACCGCATCATCTTTCCACCGGAAAACCGTTCCGGTTCCAATCGGTCATTCCCCCGCGCGTCACGCTGATTATCGAAAACCCTTTCGCGGACAACAGTTGGGCAGCAGAAGAGGAACGTTTGTCCGTGCGGCACACGAGCGCGATCGGTCGTTTCTTACGAACCTCAATCTCTGCCAGCCTTGTCGGAAGTTCCTCCAGTGGAATGTTATGCGCACCCGGGATGTGGCCTTGTTCACCGCAAAAATCCTGCGCAGGGCGAACGTCGAGGATGAACACGTCTTCGGCGGCATCCAGTTTCTGTTTGAGGTTCTCCACCTCGAGCAAAGGAGCACGCCGTATTCGGCGTATCAGCCGAGGGAGGAAAATGGTCAATGCCAACAAGCTGAGCGCCAGCAGGCCCTTGTGGATACTCCCTTCGCTGCCCGCAGCCGCCTCCCGGCCTGCATAGCCCAGATAAGTGAAGGCGATCGCCCCCGGCAGCATGCACAGGTAGGAAGTGACGATGAAAGGGGACAACTTGATGCGTGTCAGCCCCAGCGCATAGTTAAGAAGATTGAAGGGAAAAAGCGGTACAAGCCGTACGAAAGCGATGAAACGCCAGCTCTCCGCCTCCACGCCTTCGATCAACTGCTTGAGGCGGCCACCGGCCTTGCGGGCAACCCAATCGGAAGCAAGATACCGGGCGACCATAAACGCCAAGGTCGCGCCTACGGTAGCGCCTGTCAAGCTGTAAAGGATGCCCCACACCGGCCCGAACAGCGCCCCGCCGGCGATGGTCAATACCGAGCCCGGCAGGAACAGGACGGTTGCCAACGCGTAGAGCGCCATGAACAGCAGCGGCCCCACGACGCCGGCATTCTGCATCCAGGCCTGGAGCGCTGCACCCGAAAATTGCTCGCGGTAAACAGCCGCCAGAACGATGCCCGCTACAAGCGCGGCCGCCAAGGCGAAGCGCGCCAATTTATCAGATCGCATCCGTGCGCTCCCAATTTGCGGCGATCGACCGCATAGCCCTCAACGACACGAAGCTGTTCAGGGATACGATGTCGAGGTTATTCACCCAGCAGGTCGTCTTATGGGCTGGCGGATCCCGTCTGGGAGCAACACACTCCCAGACGGCCATCAGGCCGAAAACGCAGAAAAAGCAGCCAAGGCGGATTACTATTTTGTACCTGGCCATGATCTGGCTGAAATCCATGTAAGGCCTTTTTCTTCGGATTGGGTGGTAAAGTCCGGACGAGTTCGTTTGCTCAATCGGCAATTATGTTCTAATATTCGCACGATTATTTGAATAGTAGAGGTTTCTATAAAAATGTCAACACAAAACATCAAACACCAGCTTTTCGAACAGTTCGCGCGGGTGGGCAAGGCTCTCAACAGTCCGGTGAGGCTGAACTTGCTCGAGTGCCTCGGCCAGGGCCAGCGCAGCGTGGAATCTCTGGCCGAAAAATGCAGTCTGCCCGTCGCCAATGTGTCGCATCACCTGCAACAGCTGCGTCAGGCCGGCCTGGTGAGCGCCAGCAAGGAGGGACTCTACGTCTATTACCGCCTGGCGGGAGATGAAGTGGTCGCTCTGCTGAATTCAGTCCGATCCGTCGCCGAACAGAACATCGCGGAGGTGGAGCGCCTGGTCAAAAGCTACCTCACTGTCAAGGACAACCTCGAGCCGGTTCCCGCCGAGGAATTACTGGATCGCGTGCGCAAGGGTCTGGTCACCGTGCTCGACGTGCGCCCGCATGACGAATACGCGGCCGGGCATATCACCGGCGCCGTGAACGTGCCCCTGGCAGAACTGGAGAAGTATTTTCACAAGCTCAAGCCCAGAAAAGAGGTCGTCGCTTACTGCCGCGGCCCCTATTGCGTTCTCTCCTATGACGCCGTCGTGATGCTGCGCGCCCACGGCATAAAGGCTCGACGCCTGAAAGAAGGCTATCCGGAATGGAAGGCCACGGGCCTTCCGGTAGAAACTTGAGCGCCAAGACGAGAAGCCCGATATGCACGCGACTCTGCCCCTGCTCCGCATTACCGATTTCCCGCCGCTCAGGCGAGGGTATCTCGAGACGCTCCAAGTGAACTTGGGTTACCGCTGCAATCAGTCGTGCTTGCATTGTCATGTCAATGCCGGGCCGAAACGTACCGAGATGATGGATGCAGCAAACCTTGCGCTGATCCCGGAAGTTCTTAAAGCGCGCGACATCAGGACGCTGGACTTGACTGGCGGCGCGCCTGAATTGCACGAGGGCTTTTGCGATCTCGTTTGTGCTGCAAGAGCATTCGGCGTAAAAGTCATAGACCGATGCAATCTGACGGTATTATTAGAACCCGGGAATGAAAATCTTGCCGAATTTCTGGCTACGCAGCAAGTAGAGGTGGTCGCATCATTACCTTGTTATTCCATGGCGAATGTTGATCGGCAACGCGGGAAAGGAGTATTCGACAAGAGCATCGTTGCGTTGCAGAAATTAAATGCTTTGGGCTATGGGCATGAAGATTCCGGGCTGGTTCTGAATCTGATGTTCAATCCGAACGGGCTGTCGCTGCCGCCGGATCAGGAAACGCTCCAGGCCGATTACAAGCGCGAACTCTATCAACATTTTGGCATCGTGTTCAACGAGCTATACACGCTAGCCAATATGCCGATTCAGCGCTTTGGCTCCATGCTGATTTCCAGTGGGCAATTCAACAACTACATGAATCTGCTCAAGGATAACCATAACACCGACAACCTCGATAACGTGATGTGCCACACCTTAATCAGCGTGGATTGGCAGGGTTATCTCTATGATTGCGATTTCAACCAGCAATTAGGGCTGGCAGTACGGGACCATCGTCTCGATGGCGCACGGCCACACCTGCGCGAGTTGCTTCAAGTTGAACCGGAGGGAGCGGCAATACGCATCGCCGATCACTGCTTTGGCTGCACGGCCGGACATGGTTTCAGTTGTGGTGGCGCGTTGAAAGCATCACGCCAGTGAAACGGCTTCTTTTCATACTGGTCCTTCTGGCTTTGGTACTGGTGTTCTTCACGCTCGGCCTTGATCACAGCCCCTCCAGGATACTTTTCCCTAGATTGTGGCTTTTGTTCGCCCTGCTAGGCGTATTGCCATGGTTGGTCAAAGGCGCCATTTCTGCATGGCAAAAGCATCGCGTATATGCCCGTTGGCAGCGTCCTGACCGGTTTGACCGCAACCTCATCGTGATTGGCGGTGGCGCTGCGGGATTGGTTTCGTCATATATCGCAGCCGCAGTAAAAGCCAAGGTCACCTTGGTCGAAGGGCATAAAATGGGTGGCGATTGCCTCAACTATGGCTGCGTACCCAGCAAGACGTTGATCAAGAGCGCCAAGCTCGCTCATCAAATTCGCCACGCCGATCACTATGGGCTCGATGCTGGCAACGCACATTTTTCCTTCAAGCAAGTGATGGCGCGCGTGCATGAAGTGATACGCACAATCGCCCCACACGATAGCGTTGAGCGCTATACCAAACTGGGTGTCGAAGTGTTGCAAGGTCATGCCTGTATCGTTGATCCATGGACAGTAGAAATCACGCTCAATGAAGGCCGTAAGCAGCGCTTGACCACACGCAGCATCATTATTGCCACTGGGGCAAGGCCATTCGTTCCGCCGCTACATGGCATTGAAGATGTCGGCTATGTCACCAGCGATACCCTATGGGACGAATTCGCCAAGCTTGACACACCGCCTGAGCGATTGGTCGTGCTCGGTGGCGGCCCGATTGGATCAGAACTGGCACATGCACTGGCCAGGCTGGGATCGAATGTCGCTCAAGTCGAGATGGCGGGCCGCATCCTGGTTCGTGAAGATGAAGAAGTTTCCGCGTTGGCATGCGCCGCCCTTGAGGCTGATGGCGTCAGCGTACTGACGAACCACAAGGCATTGCGCTGCGAACGCGAGAAGGGCGAAAAGTATCTGGTTGTCGAACATGAAGGCCAAACACGTCGCATCCCTTTCGATGTTCTGGTCTGCGCTGTAGGCCGCTCCGCTCGGCTCAAGGGTTTTGGCCTCGAAGCATTGGGTATCCCGACCCAGCGCACTGTGGTCACCAACGAGTATCTGGAAACCTTGTATCCGAACATCTATGCTGCTGGCGATGTGGCCGGGCCGTATCAATTCACCCATACGGCAGCGCATCAGGCCTGGTATGCGGCGGTCAATGCGTTGTTCGGCGATTTCAGGAAATTCAAGGCGGATTACAGCGTCATACCTTGGGCGACGTTCATCGATCCTGAGGTTGCGCGCGTCGGCCTGAATGAACTGGAAGCCAAAGAGCGGGGCATTCCCTTTGAGGTGACACGCTATGGCATCGACGATCTGGACAGAGCCATTGCCGACGGAGTAGCGCATGGCTTTGTGAAGGTGCTGACAGTGCCCGGCAAAGATCGTATCCTCGGCGTGACCATCGTTGGCGAACATGCAAGCGACCTGCTGACAGAGTTTGTGTTGGCCATGAAGTGGGGCCTGGGTTTGAACAAGATACTATCCACCATACATACCTATCCGACACTTTCCGAGGCTAACAAATACGCTGCTGGCGAATGGAAGCGCGCGCATGCGCCACAACGAATTCTGGCTTGGCTGGAGCGCTTCCATACCTGGCGCAGGGGATAAAGATGTTGAGACGTTTATCCATCATCGTCCCCATCCTTGACGAAGCGCTAACATTACCAGACTTCCTGGCACATCTGCTTCCCTATCAGCGCGTGGGATGCGAGGTTCTGCTTGTGGATGGCGGCAGCCATGACGGGTCGGCTGCACTGGCAGAATGTGCAGGTTTCAGTGTAGTGACCTCTCCACCGGGCCGTGCCAGGCAGATGAACACAGGAGCGCGGGCCGCACAAGGTGAAGTGCTGCTTTTTTTGCACGCAGACACTCGACTGCCTGAGGCTGCCGACAATTTGGTGCATCAGGCACTGTCCGACGAGCGATTCGTATGGGGGCGCTTCGACGTAGCGATCGAAGGAACTTCACGCATGCTGCGCGTGGTGGCGTTTCTAATGAATCATCGCTCACGTCTGACGGGCATTGCAACAGGCGATCAGGCCATATTCGTACGTCGTACTGTTTTCGAAGCTGTCGGCGAGTTTCCCGACCAGCTGCTAATGGAAGACATCAAACTCTCCCAGCGACTCAAGCATGTATCCCCACCCGCATGCATAAAATCCCGTGCCATTACCTCCGGTCGACGGTGGGAAACTCGCGGTGTCTGGCAAACCATCTTCTTGATGTGGAAACTGCGCCTAGCCTATTGGTTTGGCGCAACGCCAGAGAGCTTGGCCAAGGCCTACCGATGAAACAGCTCCGAGTTGTCATTTTTGCCAAGGCGCCTAAGGCGGGGCTGGCCAAGACACGTTTAATTCCGACTCTGGGAGAATTGGGAGCGGCTGCGCTGGCGCGACGCCTGCTCGACAACAAGATTACGCAGGCGATCTTGGCGAATGTAGGCGCTGTGGAGTTATGCATGACTCCATTCGATGATATTGCATGGCAAGATGTCATGGTACCCACGAGCATAACGCTTAGCGATCAAGGTGACGGCGACCTCGGGGAACGGATGGCTCGAGCCTGCAAGCGCGTGATTGACGGCGATGAGGGGGTACTGTTGATCGGCACGGACTGCCCCGCACTGGACGCAACGTGCTTGCGGCAGATTGCGCAGAAACTTAACGTGGCTGATGCAGTTATCGTGCCTGCGGCTGACGGTGGCTATACCGCGCTCGGATTGAATCGCTTCCATCCGCTATTGTTCTCTGACATCGCATGGAGCACAGGATCAGTTGCGTTCGACACCTTGTGCCGATTAGCACAACTTGGCTGGTCTGTGCGGCAGTTGCCAATGTTGCATGATATTGACGAACCCGCCGATCTCCGGTGGCTACCGGCTGATTGGCCCGAAACCCAGCGTGCGTAAACGCAGAACCCACTTTTCGTACCACACGATTCACGTTGCAGGATTTTTCACCCACCTGCCCATATTGGTTTTGTCAGGAAAGAAGCTGTCAGAACAATTAAACATGAAACTCGATGAAGGAGAATTGCAATGCATGAGAATGTAAAGGATTATTACGGCAAGCAACTGAACAGTTCAGATGACCTGAAAACTACGGCATGTTGCGATGCCAGCCAGGTTCCAGATTGGCTGAAGCCGCTGCTGAATAACATTCACCCTGAAGTGCTATCTCGCTATTACGGTTGCGGATTGGTGTGCCCTCCTTTATTGAAAGGTTGTCGTGTGCTGGATTTGGGCAGTGGTTCAGGGCGCGATGTCTATGCGCTGGCTCAGCTCGTAGGGTCGACCGGTAGCGTGATCGGTGTTGATATGACCGAAGAGCAGTTAGAGGTCGCCGAACGTCATCGTGGCTACCACGCTGACAAGTTCGGTTTTGACAATGTACGTTTTGTGCAGGGCTATATCGAGCGACTGGGCGAACTCGATCTTGAGCCACAGAGCTTTGATGTCATCGTATCGAATTGCGTGGTGAACCTGTCGCCTGACAAGGCTGCCGTGCTGGCCGGTGTGCAGCATCTGCTCAAACCGGGTGGCGAGTTTTATTTTTCCGATGTTTATGCAGACCGTCGTGTGCCGAATGCTGTGCGTGACGATCCCGTGCTCTATGGTGAATGCCTGGGCGGCGCTCTTTACTGGAATGATTTCCTGCGCCTGGCAAATCAGGCGGGATTTGTTGATTCGCGCCTCGTCGATGACCGCCCACTCGCTATCACCGATCCCGCATTAGTGCCGCGCGTTGGCAATCTCCGCTTCTTTTCCGCGACGTATCGCTTATTCAAGATCGCAGGCCTGGAAAACGCTTGCGAGGATCACGGCCAGGCCGTGGTTTATCGAGGCACCATACCGGAACATGCTCATCGGTTCGACCTTGACAAACATCACGCCATCGAAGCGGGGCGCGTATTCCCAGTCTGCGGCAACACATACCGCATGCTGCATGAATCTCGCTTCGCACCGCATTTCGGATTCATAGGCGATTTCAGTCGTCACTTCGGTATATTTGCGGGGTGCGGTGACAATTTACCATTCGATAAAAAACGAGATTCTGAATCGACGTCGGCATGTTGCTAATAAATTAACCGGTGATAGAGGAGAGGAATCATCATGAGCAAAGTGGTAAATCTAGCCTATGTAAATGGGAATGTAATTGATGGTAGTGACTGACGGCTTCTGACCTAGCTGGCCTTCAAACTTTTGCCCGACTATTTCAGATAGTCCAAGTGCACCCGCCTTAATCCATAGCCATTCCCAGATTAAATTCAGGTTAGAATTCTCGCCCTATACAAATTATTCGGAAAGCGCCCGCATGAAGTTATGGAATATCTGAGCAAGCCTTGCATGGGCACAACAATTCCCAAGCGCTGGCTTTGGCTGTTGCTGGCGGTGGCAGTCATCTGGTTCGGCAATATCGAATACCGCAAATTGATCAAGCCGGACGAAGGGCGCTACGCGGAAATTCCGCGCGAAATGGTGGTCAGCGGTGATTGGGTCACGCCGCGCCTGAACGACTTGAAATATTTCGAGAAGCCGCCGCTGCAATACTGGGCAACGGCGACTGCCTATACCGTTTTCGGCGAGCATCAATGGACGTCTCGCCTGTGGACTGCGCTGACCGGTTTCGCCGGCCTGCTGCTGGTGTGGTATGCCGGGACGCGCTTGTTCGGGTGTGCGGCCGGGAGCTATGCCGCTGTATTGCTCGGCGGCAGTTTGCTGTATGTGTTGATGGGACACATCAACACGCTCGATATGGGCGTCACGTTTTTTACCACCCTCGGCATCGTCGGGCTGTTGCTTGGGCAGCAAGCCGGGAGCGATGCGCGCACACGGCGCAACTGGATGTGCCTGGCGTGGGTTGCCCTTGGGTTGGCCGTGCTGAGCAAGGGGTTGATGGGGCTGGTGTTGCCTGGGGCCGCTTTGTTCCTGTATTCCGTCGCACAGCGTGATATTACCGTATGGAAGCGCATGCACTGGGGCGTTGGATTGCTGCTGTTCCTGCTGGTTACCGCGCCATGGTTCTATCTGGTGATGAAGGCCAATCCGGAATTTTTCCAGCGTTTTTTCATCTACGAACATTACACGCGTTTCACCACCAAACAGCATGGCCGCTACCAACCTTGGTACTACTTTATTCCCATCCTGTTGTCCGGCATGTTGCCGTGGACCATCCTGATGTTCGACACGCTGACAAGAACATGGAAAAGCAGTTTGCTTGCCGGTAATATTTTCAACCCAGAACGCTTTTTACTGATTTGGGTTGTGTTCGTCTATGTATTTTTCTCGGTGTCCGGATCCAAACTGCCATCCTATCTGCTGCCGATATTCCCGGCGCTGGCTTTGCTGATGGGCAAGCAGGTGGCCGCAATGGGCGAACGGCGGCTGTTCTGGCTGATCGCTCCGATATTGCCGCTGGCGCTGCTGGCGCTGGGGCTGGCGCCGTTTACCGCACGGCTGGCGGATACGCCGCTGCAAGTGCAGATGTATGGTGAATATGCCGGCTGGCTGGTGGCGGCGGCGCTCATCTTGTCGCTGGGCCTGATTGCCGCGCTGGTTTTGCTGCGCCGCCACAATAAGCCGGCAGCGGTGCTGGTGTTGGCACTGAGCTCCCTGTTTGCCGCACAGACTGGTGCGTCCGGCTACAACACCATAGCGCGGGAGCGTTCCGCCTACTTCATCGCCGATGCAATACGCCCATACATCAAGGCGGGCGTGCCGTTTTATTCGGTAGGCGACTACGAACAGACTTTACCGTTTTATCTGAAACATACCTTTACCCTGGTGCAATACCAGGATGAGATGGCTTTCGGTATCATGCAGGAACCGCAGCGCTGGATACCGGATATCGCCAGTTTTGTGAAGGTCTGGCAGGCGCAGCCGGAGGCGTTTGCGTTCATGCCGGTGCATATGTATAAACAACTCAAGCAACAAGAATTGGCGATGAAAATTATTTTCGAGAATACAAAATATATTGTGGTGAGCAAACCATGAACATGATCAGTTTCAGCCTGATTTTCGCGGGCGTTATGCTCAATGTCGCAGCACAGCTCCTGATAAAGGGGGGCACCAATGCCATCGGCTATTTCGAGTTCAGCCGCGAAAATATCCTGCCCATCGGCCTGCGCCTGGCTACCGAGCCGCACATTGTCGGGGCGTTGTTTTGTTATGGCCTCAGCGTGGTGATCTGGATACTGGCGCTGTCGCGAGTACAGGTCAGCATCGCTTATCCTCTGCTCTCCATGGGTTATGTGGTGAATGCGGCGGCGGCATGGTGGTTTTTCAATGAAGCCTTTAATCCAACCAAAGTGGTCGGTATCGGAGTGATTATTTTGGGCGTGATTATTATTTCGCGTGCATAATTTTCAATGAACCTATATTCCGAATTTGAACCACGAAGAACACGAAGACCGCGAAGTATTCGCGCAATGGAATTCACCTTTCAGGTGATAGCCTAAGATCGTACATCTTCATGAATAATCTTCGTGATCTCTGTGTTCTTCGTGGTGAAGTGAGTTTTTTAGGATGAACAATTTTTTACCTTTTTCCCGCCCAACCATAGACGAAGCTACCATCGCCGCAGTGGCGGATGTGCTGCGCTCCGGCTGGATTACCACCGGCCCCAGGGTGCAGGAATTTGAAAAGCAACTTTCCGCATATTTCGGCGGGCGCCCGGTGCGCACTTTCAATTCCGGCACCTGCACCATGGAGATTGCCATGCGCATCGCGGGCATCGACGCTGGCGATGAAGTTATCACTTCACCGATTTCCTGGGTGGCCACTGCGAATGTGATTCTCGAAGTGGGCGCGGCGCCGGTGTTTGCCGATATCGATCCGGCCACGCGCAACATCGACTTGGGGAAAGTTGAAGCCGCCATTACCCCGCGTACCAAGGCTATCATTCCCGTGTATCTGGCGGGGATGCCGGTGGATATGGACCGGCTGTATGCGATAGCCGGCAAATACAAACTGCGCGTGGTGGAAGACGCGGCGCAGGCCATGGGATCGTCTTGGCATGGCAAGCCCATCGGATCGTTCGGCGATTTTGTCTCGTTCAGTTTTCAGGCCAACAAAAACATCACCACTTCAGAGGGGGGCTGCCTGGTGTTGAACAATGAAGAGGAAGCAAAGCTTGCGGAAAAATACCGCCTGCAAGGCGTGACACGCAGTGGCTGGGATGGCATTGAAGTGGATGTGCTGGGAGGTAAGTTCAACATGACTGATGTCGCCGCCGCCATCGGGCTGGGCCAGCTTGCGCAACTGGATACCATCACCGCGCAGCGGCGCAAACTGGCGCGGCATTATTTCAAGACGCTGGGCAAGGATTTCGAAAAACAAACCGGTGCGCAACTGCCGCCGGAAGATTACGCAAGCGCCAACTGGCACCTGTTCCAGATCGTGCTGCCGGAAAGCATCACGCGCGCCAGCTTCATGGCGAAAATGAAAGACAAGAACATCGGCGTCGGTTACCACTACGCGCCTATCCATCTGTTCAAACTGTACCGCGCACTGGGTTTCAAGGAAGGCATGTTCCCCGTCGCCGAGCGCGTCGGGCGGCAGATTGTTTCATTGCCGATGTTTTATGCGATGGATGAAAGCGATGTTGAGCGCACGTGTGCGGCGATGGTTGAAGTGTTGGCAGCGTAATTTAATTCAGGGAAGTGAGTGGGGCGGCATTTTTCTTGGCTGCACAAATTAAAGCAGCCAAGCTGCGGAATCGTCCTTCGTTTTGCCAGCCATGGCTTAATGTCCGGTGATAATTCCGCCACCCAGACAAACTTCCCCATCATAAACAACGACAGATTGCCCCGGAGTAACCGCCCATTGCGCACCATCGAAGGCAAAGCTGGCATTGCCGCCGGATAACGCCGTGATGCGGCAGGCGGCATCATGCTGGCGATAGCGCGTTTTGGCGGCATAGCCGCGTGCCAGATCCGGCGCGCATCCGCTGATCCAGTGCATGTCAAGCGCATCCAGATGATGGGTCAACAGGGCAGGGTAGTCATGGCCCTGCACCACGATCAGGCGATTGTTCGCCATGTCCTTGCCTGCCACGAACCACGGCTTTCCGGAAGATTCTTTTGCACCGCCTATGCCCAACCCTTGGCGCTGGCCGATGGTATAGAACGCCAGTCCTTGATGTTGGCCAACGGTTTTTCCTTCAGGGGTAATCATGGTGCCGGGTGTGGTGGGCAGGTAGCGGTTGAGGAATTCGCGGAACGGACGCTCGCCGATGAAGCAGATGCCTGTGCTGTCGCGCTTGGCATGGTTGGCGAGGCCGTGCTTGCGCGCGATTTCACGCACTTCGGTTTTCAGTAGCGTGCCCAGAGGGAACATTGCCTTGGACAGTTGCGCCTGGTTCAGGCGGTGCAAAAAATAACTCTGATCCTTGCTGGCATCCGCCGCCTTGAGCAGTTGATAATGCCCATTCACTTCGCGCACCTGCGTGTAATGCCCCATGGCAATCGCATCGGCACCCAGGTGCATGGCATGGTCGAGAAAAGCCTTGAACTTGATTTCTGAGTTGCACAGGATGTCCGGGTTGGGCGTGCGCCCGGCTTCATATTCACGCAGAAAATAGCTGAATACGCGATCCTTGTATTCCTTGGCGAAATTTACCGCCTCGATCGGGAGGCCGATGACATCTGCAGCCGCCACCGCATCAATCAGATCTTCGCGCGATGAGCAATACTCGCCGTCATCGTCGTCTTCCCAGTTCTTCATGAACAGGCCGGTAACCTCATAGCCCTGCTGTTTCAACAGCAAGGCGGAGACGGTGGAATCTACCCCGCCCGACATGCCGACTACTACGTGGCGCCGAGGCTGAAGATTGTTTTTCACGTTTGCCCCCTCGCCCGCTTGCGGGAGAGGGTTGGGGAGAGGGAACGAGCTTGCTCGTTAGCCATAGTGCACGAGCAATTCAAGCGGATAGCGTTTGCCGGAAAGGTAATCTTCCACGCAACGTAACACCAGTGGGCTGCGGTGATGCGCCCGGCTTGCGCGGATTTCTTCCGGCGCCATCCATGATGCGCGGATAACGCCTTCGTCGAGTGCTTGCTGCGGGTAGTGCGCGAGGATGCGTCCGGTAAAGGCAAAACGCAGGTAAGTGGTATCAGAGGCTGGCGCGTGCCAGTGATAAATGCCGATAAGATATTGTGGCCCGAATTCGTAAGCTGATTCTTCCAGTGTTTCGCGCACTACTGCGGCAAGCAGCGATTCATCCGGTTCCAGATGTCCTGCGGGCTGGTTGAATAGCACGCCCTGCGAGGTGTGTTCTTCCACCAGCAGGAATTTTCCGTCTTGCTCGATGATGGCGGCGACGGTGACGTTGGGTTTCCAGATCATCTGTGTTCCGTAAAATA
>JAHFRC010000072.1 GCA_023259015.1 Nitrosomonadales bacterium
TCATCCAGGTGCATTATTCCAGCGTGAACTACAAGGATGCGTTCGCCGCCACCGGCACAGGCAAGGTGATACGCCGCTTTCCCTGCGTGGGAGGAGTGGATGCGGCGGGGGTAGTGGAAAGCTCTCAGGATGTGCGCTTCAAGGCAGGCGATGCAGTGCTGGTGACGGGCTATGGCATGGGCGTGGATCACGATGGCGGGTTTGCCGAGCATGTGAGAGTTCCTGCTGATTGGATTGTGCCATTACCAAAGAATTTGTCGCTGTTCGAAGCGATGGCAATCGGCACGGCAGGCTTTACTGCCGCGCTGGCCATTCACCGGCTGGAGCAGAATGATCTCAAGCCTGCCAATGGCAAGGTGATCATGACAGGTGCGACGGGCGGGGTGGGCAGCCTCGCCATCCAGATGCTGGCGCAATTGGGTTATCACGTGGTGGCGCTGACCGGCAAAGACAGTGAGTACGATTACCTGAAGTCGCTCGGGGCGGCTGAGATTTTGCCGCGCAAGGATTTGGTTATGGGCGTGCGCCCATTGGAGAAAGCGCAGTGGGCCGGTGCGCTGGACGCAGTGGGCGGCGAGACGCTGGCCTGGCTGACGCGCACCATGCAGCAGGGTGGTGTGATTGCCAGCTTCGGCAATGCGGGCGGCATCGAATTGCACACTACGGTGATGCCGTTCATCCTGCGCGGAGTGCGCCTGATCGGGGTGGATTCTGCCGCCACCGCCATGCCGTTGCGTGAAATAATTTGGCAACGCCTGGCAACAGATTTGCGCCCGCGCCTGCTGGGTATGATCACGCATACCATTGCTTTTTCCCAATTGCCCGAGGTGTTCCAGAAGATGATGCAAGGCCAGTCACACGGGCGCGTGGTGGTGAAAATTGCCGATATATAGCAGTGTTGAAGGCCGCTCAATCCCACGGCTGCCTTCATGCTGTCAGGGCGCAAAGGTAAGGGTATGTTACAATTCCGCCTCGATATATACGGGCGAAAGTGGCGGAATTGGTAGACGCACTGGATTTAGGTTCCAGCGCCGCAAGGCGTGCAGGTTCGATTCCTGTCTTTCGCACCACTAAAGCTTAATTTTTTATTTTCAAGGAAAGTCAGAATGTCTAGCGTGGAAACCCTTGGTGCATTGGAACGCCGCCTTAATGCAGTTATTCCCCAGCAACAGCTTCGCGGCGAGGTTGAGGCGCGCCTGAAGCGTTTGGGGCGCACTGCCAAGTTACACGGTTTCAGGCCGGGAAAAGTGCCATTCAGTATTTTGCAGAAGCAGTATGGCGCGCAAGTGCATCAGGAAGTGCTGGGGGAAACATTGCAGCGTTCTTTTGCAGAGGCGGCACAGGAAAACAGCCTCAGAGTGGTGGGCAGCCCGCGTTTTGAGGTTAAGACAGACGATCTTTCAGCCGAGCAGATTGAATACAGCGCAACTTTTGAGGTCTACCCTGAAGTTGTGCTGGGGGATATTGGCGCGGAAAGCCTGGAGCGCGTGACTTACGTTTTGAGCGAGGCAGACGTTGAGAGCACCATCGACACGCTGCGCAAGCAGCGTGTGACGTTTGAAAAGACCGACCGTGCAGCGCAAAACGAAGATCAGGTGCGCATTGATTTTACCGGCAAGTTGAACGGAGAGGTGTTCGAAGGCGGCGAGGCCAGGGATTTTGCGGTGGTGCTGGGCATGGGGCAATTGCTGCCGGATTTCGAGGCTGCCATCATATGCATGAAAGCGGGCGAGACCAAGTCGTTCGGTTTGACTTTTCCGGAGGATTACCACGGCAAGAATGTGGCGGGCAAGCAGGTGAATTTCAGCGTTACGCTGCATGGGGTGGAGGCGCCGCGCCTGCCGGTGCTGGATGCTGAATTTGCCAAATCGCTTGGCATCGAAAATGGCGATGTAGCCAAATTAAAAATTGAAATCCGCGATAATCTGGAACGCGAAGTAGAGAACCGCCTTAAGGCGCGCAATAAGAATAATGTGATGGATTTGTTGTTGAAAGCCAGCCAACTGGAAGCGCCAAAGGTGCTGGTGGAGCAGGAGGCGCAAAACCTGATGCAGCAGTCCCTGCATGATATGCGGGAGCGTGGTGTTGAGATACCGCAGGGCATGTCTCTGCCCCCGGAGATATTTACCGAGCATGCGCAGAGACGCGTCAAGCTCGGGCTGATCCTGACTGAGCTGGTCAAGCAGCAGGGTTTGGATGCCAAGCCTGAGCAGGTCAAGGTGCTGGTGCAAAATTATGCGCAAAGCTTTGAACACCCGGAAGCGGTGGTAAAGTGGCACTTTGGTGATGAGTCACGCTTGCAGGAAGTGAAAAATATGGTGCTGGAAGATAATGTGATGGAGTGGGTGATGAGTGTTGCCAGGGTGACCGACAGGGTGATGGAGTTTAACGAATTGATGGGAAAAAATTGATGACGCATAGCAATTCGCCGCAAGAAAACAGGGAGCCACAAAATATCGGGCTGGTTCCGATGGTGATTGAAACCAGCGGGCGCGGTGAGCGTGCGTATGACATCTATTCGCGCTTGCTCAAGGAGCGTGTGATATTTATGGTTGGCGAAATAAACGATCACGTCGCCAACCTGGTGGTGGCGCAGATGTTGTTTCTCGAATCGGAAAATCCGGACAAGGAAATCCATCTCTATATCAACTCGCCCGGAGGTTCCATCTCTGCGGGCATGGCGATTTATGACACCATGCAGTTCATCAAACCGGATGTGTCCACTCTGTGTGTCGGCATAGCGGCGTCCATGGGGGCTTTCCTGTTGCAGGCAGGCACCAAGGGCAAACGCTTTGTATTGCCCAATTCCACGGTTATGATCCACCAGCCGCTGGGCGGGTTTCATGGGCAGGCGACGGATATCGAGATTCATGCAAAATATATTTTGAGCCTGCGCGAGCGTTTGTACGCCCTGATGGCGCAGCATACCGGCCGTAGCGTCGAGGAAATTGCACGCGACAGCGAGCGCGACAAATTTCTCAACGCGGCCGAAGCGGTTGAATATGGCCTGGTGGACAAGGTGCTGGACAAGCGCATTTAAAGGAACTGCGCGACCTACCGATAAATAATACGGAGAACGTAAATGTCGTCGGAAAAAAACAAGGGTGACAAATTGCTATATTGCTCGTTTTGCGGCAAGAGCCAGCATGAAGTGCGCAAGCTGATTGCGGGTCCTTCGGTTTTTGTGTGCGACGAATGTATCGCCTTGTGCAATGACATTATCCGCGAGGAATCCCCTGGCGGAATGCCCGGCAAGGCGGAAAAAGACAGCTTGCCGGTGCCGCATGAAATTCGCGCGCGCCTCGATGAATATGTAATCGGGCAGGAACAAGCCAAGAAAATTTTGTCCGTGGCGGTATATAACCACTACAAGCGGCTGAAGAGTTCTGACAAGGATGGAGTGGAACTGTCCAAGAGCAATATTTTATTGATCGGTCCGACCGGTTCCGGCAAGACGTTGTTGGCGCAGACCATGGCGCGTTTGCTGAATGTGCCGTTCGTGATGGCGGATGCCACTACGCTGACCGAGGCGGGGTATGTCGGCGAGGATGTCGAAAATATTATCCAGAAGTTGTTGCAGGCGTGCGATTACGACGTAGAGCGCGCGCAGCGCGGCATCGTCTACATTGATGAAATCGACAAGATTTCGCGCAAGTCGGACAATCCTTCAATCACCCGCGATGTTTCCGGCGAGGGCGTGCAGCAAGCGCTGCTCAAACTGATCGAGGGCACCAAGGCATCGGTGCCGCCCCAAGGCGGGCGCAAACACCCGAATACCGAATTCCTGCAGGTGGATACCACCGACATACTGTTTGTCTGCGGCGGGGCATTTGACGGCCTGGACAAGGTCATACGCAACCGCTCGGAAAAGGCCGGGATCGGTTTCAGCGCGGATCTCGCCAAGCGCGATGACAAGGGAGTGGGGGCGGTATTGCGCGATGTGGAGCCGGAGGATTTGATCAAGTTCGGCCTGATTCCGGAGTTTGTAGGGCGCCTGCCGGTGGTCGCCACGCTGGATGAACTCGATGAGGCGGCGCTGGTTCAGATTTTGACCGAACCTAAAAATGCCTTGACCAAGCAGTATCAGAAACTATTTGCGATGGAAGGCGTGGAACTGGAATTCCGTGAGGGTGTGTTGCAGGCCATTGCCAAAAAGGCACTGGCGCGCAAGGCCGGTGCGCGCGGCTTGCGCTCCATCCTGGAGCATGCCTTGCTCGATACCATGTTTGACCTGCCTTCCATTGAAAACGTGGAAAAGGTGGTGCTGGATGAAAGCGGCGCAAGCAACGAAATCCAGCCCATCGTGATGTACGCAGACAAGCCCAAGGCGGCTTAATCATTCAAAAACAGATCGATAGTGGCAGCTTGAATTATTGTTCCGCGCCACAATCTAACATGACAAGTTAACTAACGGAGGGCTTCTTGCCATGCTTGAACACGACGACACCAATAAACCCGCCCTCGGCCCGTTTCCACTGCTGCCTTTGAGAGATGTGGTGGTATTCCCGCACATGGTAATTCCCTTGTTTGTCGGGCGCGCGAAATCCATCAAGGCGTTGGAGTCTGCCATGGAGGCCGGGAAAAGCATCGTGCTGGTGGCGCAGAAATCCGCCGCCAAGGACGAACCCTCCATTGACGATCTGTATCACATCGGCAGCATTGCCAGCATCCTGCAGATGCTCAAGTTGCCGGACGGTACCGTAAAGGTTCTGGTGGAGGGGACGCAACGCGCCAAGGTATTGCGCGTGGTGGATGAGAAGTCGCATTTCGATGCCAACATTGAACCGATGCCGGCAGATGACAATCTGGGGCATGAAGCAGAGGCGATGCGCCGCACCCTTATCAACCAGTTCGACCAATACGTCAAGCTCAACAAAAAGATACCGCCGGAAATCCTGACTTCGCTGGCCGGTATAGACGATGCCGGGCGGCTGGCGGATACCATCGCCGCGCATTTGCCGCTGAAGCTGGAGCAGAAACAGGAAGTGCTGGAAATTTTTGATGTGCGCAAACGCCTTGAGCATTTACTGGGCCTGCTGGAAGCGGAACTGGATATTTTGCAAGTGGAGAAACGTATTCGCGGCCGTGTAAAACGCCAGATGGAAAAGAGCCAGCGCGAGTATTACCTTAACGAGCAGGTGAAGGCGATCCAGAAGGAATTGGGCGAAGGAGAGGAAGGGGCGGACATTGATGAAATGGAAAAGAAAATCAAGGCTGCGCATATGCCCAAGGAGGCGCGTGCCAAGGCCGAGTCCGAATTGAAGAAGCTGAAACTGATGTCGCCCATGTCCGCCGAGGCGACTGTGGTGCGCAATTACATAGACGTGCTGGTGGGGCTGCCGTGGAAAAAGAAAACCAAGATCAGCAACGACCTGAAAAATGCCGAAGAGATTCTGGAAGCTGATCATTATGGTTTGGAAAAAGTAAAGGAGCGCATCGTCGAATACCTCGCGGTGCAGCAGCGTGTGGACAAGATGAAGGCGCCCATCCTGTGCCTGGTCGGGCCGCCCGGTGTGGGCAAGACTTCGCTGGGGCAATCCATCGCGCGCGCGACCAACCGCAAGTTCATGCGCATGTCGCTGGGCGGGGTGCGCGACGAGTCGGAAATCCGCGGCCACCGCCGCACTTATATCGGCTCCATGCCGGGCAAGATTTTGCAAAACATGTCCAAGGTGGGCGTGAAGAACCCGCTGTTCCTGCTCGATGAAGTGGATAAGCTGGGTATGGATTTCCGCGGCGATCCTTCTTCTGCATTGCTCGAAGTGCTTGACCCGGAGCAAAACCACACCTTTGTCGATCATTACGTCGAGGTCGAGTATGACTTGTCCGACGTGATGTTTGTGGCTACCGCGAACACCATGAACATTCCCGCGCCGTTGCTGGATCGCATGGAGATCATCCATGTGTCGAGCTATACGGAAGAAGAGAAGGTCAACATTGCGGCGCGCTACCTGATCCCCAAGGCGCTGAAAAACAACGGCCTGAAGCCGGAAGAAATCAGCATCTCGGAGAGCGCCATCCGCGATATCCTGCGCTATTACACGCGCGAGGCGGGGGTGCGCGGACTGGAGCGCGAGCTTTCCAAGATCTGCCGCAAGGTGGTCAAGGCGCTGTTGCTCAAGGGGCGTGAGGGCAAGGTGACGGTGAATGCGCGCAACCTGGATAAATATCTCGGCGTGCGGCGCTACTCCTATGGCATCGCCGAAAAGAAAAACCAGGTCGGGCAAGTGACCGGCCTTGCGTGGACCGAAGTCGGCGGCGAATTGCTGACCATCGAAACGGCGGTATTGCCGGGTAAGGGCAAGACCACCACCACCGGCAAGTTGGGCGAGGTGATGCAGGAATCGATCCAGGCCGCGCTCAGTGTGGTGCGTAGCCGGGCGCGCGGACTGGGGATTGCCGAGGATTTCTACCAGAAAAATGATTTGCACATTCACCTGCCGGAAGGCGCTACGCCCAAGGATGGCCCGAGTGCTGGCGTTGGCATATGTACGGCAATGGTGTCGGCGCTGACTGGCATTCCGGTGTGTGCTGATGTGGCGATGACGGGAGAGATTACCTTGCGTGGAGAAGTGTTGCCGATCGGCGGGCTGAAGGAAAAACTGCTGGCGGCGCATCGGGGTGGCATCAAGATTGTCCTGATTCCGGAGGAGAATACCAAAGACCTCGTGGAGATTCCGGACAATATCAAGAACAAGCTGGAGATTCATCCGGTCAAGTGGATAGATCAAGTGCTGGAGATGGCTCTGGAACATAAGCCGGAGCCCCTACCAGAAATTGCGGCTGGAGACAACCCCATTCCGGTAACGGAGGAAAAAGTCGGTACTGCCGTAATCAAGCATTGATGCAGTGTGCGCTGGATTAAAATAATTCTGTCAATAATGGAAAAAATAAAAAAGTTTTTTGAATCGCTTGACCAAGCCAAAAACCCTTGATATAAAGCCGATGCAGGGTTTTCCTGTCAAACTCAACCGAATACTTGTCTAAAATTTAAAGGGGACGTTTATATGAACAAATCTGAACTGATAGATGCAATTGCAAAATCTGCTGACCTTTCCAAGGCTGCTGCTGGCCGGGCGCTGGATGCGGCTGTTGATGCCGTCAAGAAATCATTGAAAAAAGGTGACTTGGTTACATTGGTTGGGTTTGGCACCTTTTATGTAGGCAAGCGTGCTGCCCGTAATGGCCGCAACCCACGCACTGGCGCGACGATCAAGATCAAGGCAGCGAAGGTTCCAAAATTCCGCGCCGGCAAGGGCCTGAAAGACGCAGTAAATTAATATTCTTTCGGGTGCTTAGCTCAGCTGGTAGAGCGTCGCCCTTACAAGGCGAATGTCGGCGGTTCGATCCCGTCAGCACCTACCAGAT
>JAHFRC010000024.1 GCA_023259015.1 Nitrosomonadales bacterium
ATGCCACCAGCGGCGCAAAGGCAAAGATCATGATGGCGTCGTTGAGCGCCACTTGCGACAGCGTAAAATAAGGGTCGCCTTTCACCAAACTGCTCCACACAAACACCATCGCGGTGCAGGGTGCCGCAGCCAGCAAAATCAACCCGGCAATATAACTATCGAGTTGATCCTGTGGCAGATGATTAGCAAATACATGGCGGATGAACAGCCAGCCGAGGAAGGCCATTGAAAACGGTTTCATACCCCAGTTGATAAACAGCGTGACACCGATGCCGCGCCAATGTTTTTTCACCTGATGCAACGCGCCGAAGTCGATACGCAGCAACATCGGAATAATCATCACCCACACCAGTACGCCGACTGGGATATTCACCCTGGCAATTTCCATGCTGGCTATAGCCTGAAACACGCTTGGCAGGAGTTGCCCAAGCACCACACCTGCGATGATGCACAGCGCAACCCATACGGTCAGATAGCGTTCGAACAGGTTCATCGCGTCAACCCTTGATGTGGCCGATTTCGGCGAGTTTTTGTTTTAGCGCAAGCTTGTCCAGCGATTCAATTGGCAAGCTCATGAACAATTGAATCCGCCTCGCCAGTTGGTTATAGGCGGTTCTGAATGCCGAGCGTTTGGCCTCGTCACCGCCCTCAATACCTGCCGGATCAGGGATGCCCCAATGCGCAGTAGCAGGTTTGCCCGGCCAGATCGGACATGCCTCACCCGCCGCGTTATCGCACACGGTAAAGATGAAATCGAGTTCCGGCGCGCCGGGCGCTGCGAACTCATCCCAGCTTTTGCTGCGCAGCCCTGCGATGTTGTGCCCTTGCTGTTGCAGCAATTCCAGCGCGAATGGATTGACGCGCCCAGCCGGATGGCTGCCCGCGCTGTGTGCGATGAATCTTCCTTTGCCCAGCACATTGAACAGCACTTCGCCCAATATGCTGCGCGCGGAATTGCCGGTACATAACACCAGCACGTTGTATGGTTTGTTTTGCAAGATATGCAGCCTCGTAAAATTATTATTTGCTTTCCGATTTGCAGGCATCAGGATTCAAGGCTTCTGCACAACGTAGCGAGCGCGGCTGAGGCAAGGCGAAAAATGGCGAGGAACCGGAGCTTACTTGGTAGTAAGTGAGGATTTTGAACCATTTTTTAACGCAGCATCAGCAAGCGTAGTAGTTGTGCAGAGGTCTTGATTTCCGCCACAGCAATTTTCCGTCAGATACGCCACCATGCCATTCATCACCGTAAAATTAGCGGCATAATAAACAAAGCGTCCGTCCTGCCTGCTGTCCACCAAACCGGCATGGCTCAGCGTCTTGAAATGAAATGACAGGGTAGCCGGTGATACTTTCAGCTTTCCGGCCACCCGCCCCGCCGCCATGCCCTCCGGGCCGCAAGCCACCAGCAGGCGATAAATCGCCAAACGCGTAGGTTGTGCCAAAGCTGCCAATGCCTTAACCACTTGTACCGGTTTCATCATTCTATATTTCCATTGTTAAACAATTATTAAAATAATAGGCGTGATTAGAGCAAGGATTTCTGGCAGATGCAACACTGTTTTTTCAAAATTATGGTGCTTTTCATCAATGTAATAATCCCGTAACACACCTCCCTTATGATGTGCATCGCTTCAAGACATTATTGGTTTTAATGGCACCTCAAAAGCAGCAAGCAACATACCCAACATAATGGAGACACTATGAATCGCAAACTCAAGCAACTCATTGCCGGCATTGCCGCTGCCGTTGCATTGGCTTATGCCGGCGCGAGCCAGGCAACCGACATCACCGGCGCCGGCGCAACCTTTCCCTATCCGATTTACGCCAAGTGGGCCGATGCCTACAAGACACAAACCGGTATCGGCCTGAATTACCAATCCATCGGTTCCGGCGGCGGTATCAAGCAAATCACTGCCAAAACCGTGGATTTCGGCGCATCCGACATGCCGATGAAACCGGAAGAACTGGAAAAAAACGGCTTGATGCAATTCCCCACCGTAATCGGCGGTGTGGTTCCGGTAATCAACGTGAACGGCATTGATGCGGGCAAGCTGAAACTGACAGGCGCGGTGTTGGCCGATATTTATCTGGGCAAAATCACCAAATGGAATGATCCTGCGCTGGCTGCGCTGAATGCGGACATTAAACTGCCCGATGAAAACATTACCGTGGTGCATCGTTCCGATGGCTCCGGCACCAGTTTCATCTTCACTAATTATTTGTCCAAGGCCAGCGCCGAATGGAAATCCAGCGTCGGTGAAGGCACGGCGGTTTCCTGGAAAGCCGGCACCGGCGGCAAGGGCAACGAAGGCGTGGCTTCTTATGTGCAGCGCATCAAGAATTCCATCGGTTATGTGGAGTATGCTTACGCGCTGCAAAACAAGATGAACACCGTGCAAATGAAAAACCGCGACGGCCAGTTCGTCAAGCCGGATGAAAACAGCTTCAAGGCTGCGGCTGCGGGCGCGCAATGGGACAAAGCACCCGGTTTTTACGAAATCCTGACTGATGAGGCAGGCAAGGAAAGCTGGCCTATCAGCGGCGCAACTTTCATCCTGATGCACAAGGTGCAGGAAAAACCTGCAACCGGCGCGGAAGTGCTGAAATTCTTCGACTGGGCTTATGACAAGGGCGGCAAGATGGCTGCCGACCTGGATTACGTGCCACTGCCGGAAAATGTGGTGAAGCTGATCCGTGCCGCGTGGAAGGCGCAACTCAAGGATGCGGCAGGCAAGCCGCTGGTGAAATAGGCTGGTATTCCTAAGCTATAATTGCGGGGGCTTGCGGCCCCCGTTATTTTTATCAAAGAGACCCCCTATACATACCAATGTTCACACACGAAGCGCACCTTAAACGACAAGCGGTGCTTGATTTGTTGTTCCGCAGTCTCACGCGTGTCATTGCATTTGGCGTGCTGGCATTGCTGGCCGCAATCATCGTTTCGCTGCTCGTGGGCAGCTTGCCAGCCATTCATGCATTTGGCTTGGGCTTCCTGTTCAGTTCAGACTGGGATCCGGTCAACGACAAATTCGGCGCATTGATTCCAATCATCGGTACACTGGTCACTTCCGGCATCGCACTGCTGATCGCCATTCCGGTCAGCTTCGGCATTGCCGTTTTCCTGACCGAGCTTTCGCCGCGCATTCTGCGCCGCCCGCTTGGTGTTGCAATCGAATTGCTGGCAGGGATTCCCAGCATCATCTATGGTATGTGGGGGTTGTTTATTTTCGCGCCGCTGTTTGCCGATTATTTCGAACCGTGGATCAACAAGCATTGGGGCAGCATGCCTTATATCGGCCAATTTTTTTCCGGCCCGCCGATGGGTATCGGTATGCTGACTGCCGGCGTCATTCTTGCCATCATGGTCATCCCGTTCATCGCCTCGGTAATGCGCGATGTATTTGACGTAGTGCCTCCCTTGCTCAAGGAATCCGCTTACGGGCTTGGCGCAACCACTTGGGAGGTGGTGTGGAATGTGGTGCTGCCCTACACCAGGATCGGCGTGGTGGGCGGCATCATGCTCGGACTCGGGCGCGCGCTGGGCGAGACCATGGCGGTCACTTTCGTCATCGGCAACGCCCACGAGCTGAGCAAGTCACTGCTGATGCCGGGCAACAGCATTTCTTCCGCGCTGGCCAATGAGTTCACCGAGGCGGTTGGCGACCTTTACACCTCGTCCCTGATCGAACTCGGCCTGATCCTGTTTTTCATTACCTTCATCGTGCTCTCCCTTGCCCGCTTCATGCTGTTCAAACTCGGAAAACGCGAAGGGCAAACTGCATAATCGCCATGTTGAATTTATACACGCGCCGCCGCATCATCAACGCATTCAACCTCTCCATCTCGGTGCTGGCCATGCTGGTCGGCCTGTTCTGGTTGTGCTGGATATTGTTAACGCTGCTGGATCACGGGCTGCCTGCGCTCAAATCCACTGTATTCACGCAGATGACCCCGCCGCCGGGCAGTGCAGGCGGCTTGCTCAACGCCATCGCCGGCAGCCTGATGATGACGCTGGTCGGCACCCTGATCGGCACGCCCATCGGGATACTGGCCGGCACCTACCTGGCCGAATTCGGCCAGCGTGGCTGGCTGGCGCCCGTCACCCGCTTCATCAACGACGTGCTGCTGTCCGCCCCCTCGATTGTGATCGGCTTGTTCGTATATGAAATTTATGTCGTCAGGATGAAACACTTTTCCGGCTGGGCCGGCGCATTTGCTTTATCCATCCTGGTGATCCCGGTTGTCATCCGCACCACCGAAAACATGTTGCGTCTGATTCCCAACACGCTGCGCGAAGCCGCTGCGGCGCTGGGCGCGCCGCAGTGGAAAATCATCAGTTTCGTTACATTGCGTGCCGCGCGCGCCGGCATCATCACCGGTGTATTGCTGGCTGTGGCGCGCATCAGCGGAGAAACTGCGCCGCTGCTTTTCACCGCGCTCAACAACCAGTTCTGGAACAGCAACATGGACCAGCCGATGGCCAATTTGCCGGTGGTAATTTTCCAGTTTGCCATGAGCCCTTACGAAGACTGGCAGCGGCTTGCCTGGGCCGGGGCGCTGCTCATCACCTTCAGCGTGCTCACCCTCAACATCGTGGCGCGCGTATTGTTCCGCCAGAGCGCAACCACCCATTAACAGGGTATTGAAAAACTACTGCGAGGCGATGATGCTGCGTTGGAAACTAGCTCAAAATGCTCATTTACTATGTGTAAACTCCGCTTTTTCGCCGGCTTCCGCCTTGCCTGATCGCCTCTCGCTACATTTTTCAACACCCTGTTAAGGATGCCGGCAGATGCCCATTGACAAAAACATCACCCCCAAACTGGTCGTGCGCGACCTGAATTTTTTCTATGACAACTATCGCGCATTGAAGGACATCAATCTCACCATCCCGGAAAAGATGGTGACCGCTTTCATCGGCCCATCCGGTTGCGGCAAATCCACCCTGCTGCGCGCCTTCAACCGCATGTACCAGCTCTATCCGAAGCAGAGAGCAACGGGTGAAATCCTCCTGGATGGGGAAAATATCCTCGACAAAAAACAGGACCTCAATTCCCTGCGCGCCAAGATCGGCATGGTGTTCCAGAAGCCCACCCCCTTCCCGATGTCCATTTACGACAACATCGCATTCGGCGTAAAACTCTACCAAAGCCTCAGCCGCCCCGACATGGACGAACGTGTGGAGTGGGCATTGAAAAAAGCCGCCTTGTGGAATGAAGTAAAGGATAAGCTGAAACAGAGCGGCACCGGCTTGTCCGGCGGACAACAGCAGCGCCTGTGCATCGCCCGCGCCATCGCCGTCAAGCCGCAGGTACTGCTGCTCGACGAACCCACCTCCGCGCTGGATCCGATTTCCACTGCGCATATCGAGAAACTCATTGACGAACTGAAAGAAGACTTCACCATCGTCATCGTCACCCACAACATGCAGCAAGCCGCGCGCGTATCGGACTACACCGCTTACATGTATCTCGGCGACCTGATCGAATTCGGCGACACCAGCATGGTGTTCACCAACCCAAAGCGCAAGGAGACGGAAGATTACATTACCGGTCGATTTGGTTAAACGACTGTGATGTGACAGCGCAAAACTGTCTTTTGCCGAAAGAAAAATACTGTGTTTAAAAGCGGCAAAGCCTAAAATTTAACACTCAAAAAAAGTTGTCGTAGATGGAGTGGAAACGAGAAAAACCTTAACAGAGCGCAGTTGAGCGACACCCCAAGACACCGTACCAGCGGCGAAAGTGGGGCCAATAGGGCATAGCGGTGTCCGCTCGAACAGGGGGATGGTCGCTGCGAAGCGGCGACCATCCCCCTGCTTACTGCCGGATACAACTATGCACACTCAACATAACCATCTACTTCATGCACCTTCAATATTGCGCATGAAGTGGATATAGCCAATCACTTAACCGGCCGGAAATAGGTAACTCCGCCAAAACCGCCGATCCATTTGCCGCCGTCCGGTGTTGTTTCCATTGAAAACACGCTATCGGCCACCAACCCATCGGCGGAGGTCATCACCTTGAATTTCCCATCCTGCCACTGGGCCAATCCTTTGTTCGTGCCGATCCATATCTGCCCTTCATTATCCTTATGCAGCATAAAAATATGGTTTCCGGGCAATCCTTCGACAGTGGTATATGTCGTCCAATGATCCTTGTCGAAGCGTGACACGCCTCCGCCCCAAGTGCCTGCCCAAGGTTGCCCGTTACGGTCAACCGTGAGGGCAACGATGTAGTTGGGGTTATACGCCACATCCACGTCCATCAAGCCCATCTCCCTCTTTTGCCGCGCGTGGTGCTCTGAAGCCTTTCCCGGGTCGGTTTTAAAGGCAATATCTTTCTTGACCTTTTCGTATGGCGCACCCATACCTTTGGCATGATTCCAGTTATCCCATTTGCCATTAGCAAACCTTGCCATGCCCCCCTCGGTAGCCAGCCAGATCACACCATCATTGCCTTCTGCCAAACTATATACCCAGTCGTTTGGCAGACCGCCATGGGTATTTTCAACCGTAAACAGATCCCACTTGCTGGGGTCGTCAAGCGCGCCACCGCGCACCCTGTTGACGCCAGACCATGTGGCAATCCAGATATCGCCATTCTTTGCCTCAATGACTTTGTAAACGAAGGAATCTCCGACGCCATCCGGGATGTTGTAGATTTTCCAGGTCTTGCCGTCATCATTGAGCATCGCCATGCCCCCCCCATAGGTGCCGATGGTAATTCGCCCTTTTATTTTGTTAACGGAAAAGGCGCCGCTGGAAAGCAACCCGTTGGTGGCATCAAAAACCTTGTATGAGTCGTCGCTGGTGTCATAGCGTATTATGCCGCCCGAAGTGCCGATCCACGTTATTTTGCCATCGGCATAGATTGCCTTGACGTTTGTTTGCCCAATTCGGAACTGGTTGAACTTCTGCGTTGGATCCATCTTCAGCTTGCCTTCCTTTGGATTCGCAACCGGAGCCGGAGCCCCAGTTGGCGACTGGCCAACTGGTGGATGCCCAGACGGTAGCTGCGCTGTGGAGGCGGCTGGTTTTACCGGTGCGCTGCTTTTTGCGTCCTCTTTACCACAGCCAGCAGCCATCAGGCCTGCGATCACCATCGTGGTTATTACTACCGGTTTCTTGTAGATTTTCATATCGTTCCTATCGTCAACTTTTTAAAAACAATGCTTATATCGCGCAGGCAAGTTATTTGCCTAAACCAATTCTTGCCACGCCACGCTTGGTGCCTACCCATATGTCATTATTAGGCGCTACGGCAATTGCATAAACGATGTCGTCGAGCAGCCCGTCCGCGCGTCCAATCCTGCGCCAAGTCTTGCCATCGTAGCGTGTCACGCCTTTGTTGGTGCCGAACCAGAACACTCCATTCTGGTCACGGGCGACCGCAAAAACCATGTTTCCGGAAAGCCCATCCTTGGTGGTGAAGTTGCTCCATGTCTTGCCGTCAAACCGTGCTACGCCCCCACCCCATGTGCCTGCCCATATTGTGCCGTCCGGGTCGGCAACAAGTGAGAATACATAGTTCGGGTTGTAGCTCATCGCCCCGCTAACAAGTGCGCTCAAGTCATGGCGACGGCGTGTGCCGAGGCCAGTGTTCGAGCTGGCTGGAGAACCGTCAACATTGGGTGCACCAAGGCCATCGCTGTGCGTCCATGATTTCCATGTTTGACCGTCAAACATGGATACGCCGCCTTCAGTGCCAAACCATACCCTGCCCTGGCTATCCACATCCAGGCCATATACCCATTCGTTCACAAGTTCCTTGACATAGGTCGTGAACTTGCCGGTTTTGACATCGAAATGGTTGGCGCCAGCCCATGTGCCAATCCACAGGTCGCCCTTCTTATCATTGGCAAAACAGTAAATCCAGTAGTCGGCAAGGCCGTGCATCGGAAAATAAGTTTTCCACTTGCCGTCCTTGTAACGCGAGGCTCCGCCTGCGTTGGTGCCAAACCATTTGTAGCCCTTGGTATCTATGCCGATGCCAAAAACGTATTCGTTAGCCAAGCCGTCTTTCCGTGTGAAAGTATTGCGCGGAGTGGATGTTTTAAGATCAACTTCATGCACGCCCGCAGAGGTGCCAACCCATAGTGTATTGTTTGATTTTTCGATTGCCAGCGAACGCACATATACATCAGCGCCAACTTCGAATGTTTCCAGAATCCGCTCTCTACCAGAAGCAGAGGGCGCAGGTGCAACCGGCTGCTGCCCTGACGCCAGCGGGGGATGATCAGGTGGCAATTGTACCTCCGGCTTTGCTGGGGCTGCTGCTGAAGCCGCTGGCGCTGCGGTTTTTGCAGGTGCGCTGCCCGTGGTTTCATTCTTGCCGCAACCAACCGTGATTAATCCGGCAATCATAATGGTGGCTATTGCTACCGACTTTTTGTCAATTTTCATATCGTTCCTATATTTCCTATCATCAACTTTGTTTAGGGCATCTCAAGTATTACGACAAACAAATTACTTGCCGCACTATCCATCATCATGCCACGTTTGATATACATCCTGAGCGTGCTTGGGCGCCGTAGCGTGGAATTGCTGGGCAGGCAATCTGCGCACCCATAGCCCCTCTACCTATGTAACAGGGCTCGGGTATTTACAGCACAGAAAAACTGAAGACGGCGTACTTTGCCATACATGTCACCGAAAATACTTTTGGTTTTATACAATTTCACAGATTTTTTTGCAATCTTTATCTGCACGTTGGCTGGTTTGACCGGCATGATTTTCCCATTGCCTCTGCAAAAGCGGGAGTACGGCAACCTGACCTGCATCCATCAAAGGAAATTAATTATGGCTTGTGCCATAACTACATTGACATTATATCCCACGTATACTCCTTATATCCGCTAATTCTTCCAGCTTGCGATATAGGCTGGACAGCCCGATACCAAGCTTTTGCGCGGCCAACTTGCGATCTCCGTCTGCTTCATCAATCGCCTTGGCTATAATCCCGGCTTCAATCCAGCGCATCTGGTCACGCAAATTCCCTTCTCCTCTTTCGACAATCGCCTCAATGCCTTTCGTGGTTGCGTCCTGCCGCGAAATTTCCGGTGGCATATCCGCCAATGTTATACGCCCACCATCCGCCAGGATATAAGCGCGATTAATGACATTTTCCAACTGCCTGACGTTACCCGGCCAACTATATGACTGCAAGATTTCTTCGGTATCCTGGTCAATTTCCAGCACGTCTTTCAAAGACGACGCCCCAATGTTATTTTGCAGCAAATGCCTGGTCAAACTGACGATATCACTGCGCCGCTCGCGTAGCGGGGGAATATGGATATGGAACATGCTTAGCCGAAAGTACAAATCCTCGCGAAACTTGTTCTCCTTCACCATGGCTTCCAGATTGCGGTTAGTAGCGGCAATGATGCGCGCATCAATACTCCGCGTTTGCTCACTCCCCAACGGGCGAATCTGCTTGTCTTCTATCACATGTAACAATTTGGTTTGCAAATGCAGCGGGAGTTCCCCGATTTCATCAAGAAATATGGTGCCGCGGTCAGCTTGGGCAAACAATCCCTTGTGCGCCTTGTCCGCCCCTGTAAACGCACCCTTGGCATAGCCGAAAAATTCGCTCTCAAGAAGATTCTCGGGAATCGCGCTGCAGTTTACCGGGATAAACGGAAAAACTGCGCGCGGACTCTGTTCGTGGATTGAACGGGCGATAACACCTTTCCCGGTGCCGCTTTCGCCGGTGATAAGCACGGTGCTATTGGTAGCAGCAACCTTGTTCACCAACCGATAAACCTGCTGCATGGATGGCGAAATGAATTGGTATAACCCGGTGCCGCCTGTTACCATGCTGCGCAACGCCTTGTTCTCGGCGCGCAGGCCGCTTATCGCATCGATCTGAGTCAGCCTGTGCAGCAATTCCTCACTATGCACCGGTTTGACGATATAGTCTGTGGCGCCAGCCCGTAGCGCCTCCACTGCCGTTTCCATTGAGGCAAACGCCGTCACCATAATGAACTGCGTGTCGATTCCACTGCCCTTTGCTTTGAAGCTGCGTACCAGTTCAATCCCATCGCCATCAGGCAGGCGAACATCGCACAGGGCCACATCCACATCCCCACGGACAAGCTTGGCGGTTGCTTCGGACGCAGTTGCAGCCGTATCGACCGAATAGCCCGCGCGACTGACCAGACTCGAGAGTATCTGCCGTAAAGCGGCTTCATCATCAATCACCAGCACATGCATGCCATACCTCCCTGAAGCCGCCGGCGCCCATGCGCCATATACACAAAGTTGCCAGCGATGATCGCCTGCCGTTTGCTGAAGAAATGTAATGCCGGGTTCATGTTGGCCATATATAGAATTAAGCGGCGCTGTTTTCCCCAGTTGGAAGCAGCAGCGTCACTGTCGTCCCGATTCCCAGTTCCGATTCTATGCTGATGGAGCCACCGCCGGATTCGATCAGTGATTTCGAGACCGCCATGCCTATACCGCTGCCCTTGCCCATGGGTTTGGTGGTGAAATATTCTTCAAACACCCGGCTAAGTGTGGCGTTGTCCATGCCCGTACCATTGTCTGTAACCGTTATCTTGACGCCTTTCTCGCCGCAACTTGTTGATATAACGATGCGTGGGCGCGGGTCAATCCTACCCTCCGAAGCATCTGCGGCATTGATAAGCAGATTCATAATCACCTGCGTAATGTGATCTCCCACTGCATACACGGCCGGAAGTTGCGCGTCAAGGTTTAGCACCATGTCAATGGAACTGAAACGCCGGTCAAAACTGATGAATTTCGCAGTACTGCGGATCAGGTTATTCACATCCAGAAGCTCAGCCTCCGGCTTGGCTGACTGCGGTCTTGAAAATTCGGATATCTGTCGCGTAATATTCATCACTCGCGTAGCTTGCGCAAGGATAACCTCGGCTTGCTGAATATATTGATTGCTGACTTTTCCTTGAGTATCGGGCAACTCAGTCATCAACCTGGCCGCCCCCACGATGGCTGATAACGGATTGTTTATCTCATGCGCCACAACGGCGGCAAGAGAACCGACAGCCACCATTTTTTCCTTGTGGAACCGCTGCTGCCGGATTAGCTCCATCTGCATTTCGTGCTGGCGCAGTTCAAACTGCATCCTGTTAACCGCCTCCATGAGCGCGCCCAGTTCGTCCTGGCGTGTCACCGTCAGAGGCTTACCGCGGTAGCCGTCGATGATCGCCAAGGCACGATCTTGAACGCGTTTGATATCCCTGCCAAGCCGGGTGACAAAAAACATCCCCAATCCACCGAGAAATGCGACACCGATAGCCGCAGTTAAAGACCATACAAGAGCAAGCTTGTCAAATGTTTTACGGTAACGCTCCAGCAAAACCTGTTTCTGGTTCCGCATTAATGTGGTGACTTGCCCCAAACCGATGACCAGCTTATGCAGATTGCTGCGGACATCCGCTATGGCCGCGCGGCTTGGCGGTTTATTTGTCAGCACCTCCATATTAGCCCGAAGCGCGGCAACATCATCAAGAAGAAGCGGATATGTCTGCGCCACCTCGATCAAGCCAGTCAATACTGCATCTATCTGCACGGCGACGCTACGTACAGCAGTGTTCAGTCCTGCGGCGGTTTCCGTTCCGGCAGAGTAGTAATTTTCGTTCACTATGAGAATGGCGCGCGTCACCAGCATATTAAGGCCGAGTTGACGTTCCTCATTTGCATGTACCGTTTCTATCTGCTGAAGATTCAAAAAGAGGTCATTACGTTCCATGCTCATGATGAAGCCGGCAGAAATGGTATAGATCACAAGAATAACCATTACCCAGCCCCCCTTTTTCCGCAAAGACATGCCACTGAGCAACGTTGGCTGTGGTTTGGGCAATGGAATTTCTGGCTGCATTTCCCAATTCATGTTACTTTGCACTTGATCCATTTTTACCTGCTCATAAATTCTGTCCAACCATTGATAATAAGGATTCCCCATTCCATACCATAATTGAATTGCGGCAAGCTTAAAAACACTTTAAATGGCGCACGGCAATCTCTTCAAAATTGCCTTCAGCCCATTTTTATTTGCGCCGCGCCGCCAGCAATTCTTCGATTTTGCTGACCATTCCCGCATCCACCCAATCCCTGGCGCCAACGATGATACCGGCGATAGTCCGATCCCGCTTCAGCAAATAAGTTATAGGAAAGGCTGGTATCCGCAAAACTCCGGTTGATAGCGCCTGATCGCTATCCGACAACATGGGAATGGTAAGCTTGTATCGCAGATTGAACTCGCGCGCCAGATTGCGCTCACTATCTACCGATATCCCGATGACCAATAAATCCTTAGGGTGAAAAAGAGTGCTTAGTTTTTCCAGGCTGGGCATTTCGCGGCGACAGGGTTCACACCATGTAGCCCAGAAATTAACCACTAGCGGCACATCACGGTAAGTAGCAGGCTCCATCATGCGGCCATCCAGGCCTGGTAGCGCAATATCCGGAAACCGGTCGCCTTCTATAAAACTTGCTGGCGCTTTTTTTCGACAAGCGGGAAGAAAAAAAGTTGTCATGCCAACTACAGCCAACTGCAATAGCCGTCGCCTCTGTGAGTCCATCATCATTAATTCACGGGAAAACAGTCTCACAATGGAGCCACTGCACGCTTCGGCAGAGGTTTTAATTAACTTCCAAGTTAATTACAATACCCATGCCACTTCTACAGGTTGCAACCCCTCCAACTCACTGCTTACCGTCCTCCGCATTTGGTTTTTTTGCCCCGGATGATTTTTGCGTATCCGCCAATGGCAGCCCGATCAACCCCTGCGCCTGGCTAATACCTGCACTTATCTGTTGCGCTATCTGGGAATCAGGCGGCACCAGCTTGAGGAGTTTCTGCCACCAGTCGATAGCCTTATGATAATCCTTGTGCTGGAACGCAGCCGTGCCAGCCAATGCCAGCGCCTTGATATTGTTAGGATCGGCTTTTAATGCCTGCTGGATGATTTTTTCCGGCTCGCCCTGCATGTTCCGCCCATTGTTCATGGCCAACACATCGGCATAGTCGGCCAGTAGCTGGGCATTATTCGGCAAGAGCGCCGCCGCACGTGCATAAGCGGCACTAGCTTCGCCGTAGCGGCGCAGATAGACATAGGAGCGGCCAAGCATCGCCCATCCTTCAACATCATCCGGCTTGGATTTGAGTTTTTTCACCAACCCCTCCACCATTGCGTTAATTTGCTCAGGGGTAAGTTGCTGCGGGGGGTTGGTTACGTCTGCCTGATGTTGCGAACCTAATCCGCCGGGTTTTCCCAGCATGAAATACAGGGCTATCGTCAATAATGGCACCGCAATTACTGCTGCAATAGCCCAATGCCGCCCGCGTCCTTCGCTTGGCGGCACAGCCACTACTTCGGCAGCATCAGATTCAACCAGTACGCGCCCTTCCAGTTCGCTCCGTGCGCTCTGGTATTGTTCCTTGCTCAACGTACCCGCAGCCAAGTCAGCGTCAAGCTCGCGTAACTGGTCACGGTAAACAGTCAGGTTCAAATCCGAGCGTGTGGCGGAAACCTGCCCCTTGCCACGCCCCAGCAGCGGCGGCACAATAAAAAACAGAGCGCCAGCGATCAGAAACCCGGCAATAACCCAGAACATTGTCATGGTTGAACCTCCTTGTCCGCACCGGACAACAGCGACTCCGCACGCGCATGCTCATCAGCGCTTAGTGCTGGTGCCTGCTGCATTGCCTTGCGGCGCTGGCGCAGTTTGATAATCAGCACACCGAATGCCACCACCAGCAGCAAGAACGGCCCGAACCAGAGCAGCAAGGTGCTGCGCTTCATTAATGGGCGGTACAACACGAAATCGCCATAGCGCGCCACCATGTAATCTTTTATTTCCTGCTCCGACATGCCTTGCCGCAGCTTGTCGCGTACCTGGTTCCTGAGGTCAACCGCCAATTCAGCATGCGAATCAGCAATCGTCTGGTTCTGGCAAACCAGGCAGCGCAATTCTGCAGACACGGCCATAACGCGTTCTTCCAGCGCGACATCATTCGCAACAGGAACCGCTTCGCCAGCATGTGACGATGGCAGCATCAGCGCGAGCAGAAAAAAAAGAAACAATTTATTTTGCACCGTTCAGCTCCTTAACAAGTGGAATTATTTTATCCCTCAGAGCTTCCGGCGTGACCGGTCCGATCTGCTTGTAGCGGATGATGCCCAGCTTGTCTATGACAAAAGTTTCCGGCACGCCATAGACCCCATAATCAATACCGACGTTGCCTTCCCGATCATAGGCTGTCACAACATACGGATTACCCCGTTCATTGAGCCATGCAATGGCGTCTTCACGCCTATCCTTATAGTTGAGCCCGTAAATCGGCACCATATTTTGCTGCGCAAGCTCAACCAGCAGCGGGTGTTCCTCGCGGCAGGTGACACACCAAGAAGCCCACACATTAAGCAGCCAGACCTTGCCGCGCATATCTTCTGCGGCAATAGTTTTATTTTCCTCGTGCAGTTGGGGGACTCGGAACGCAGGCGCCGGTTTGTCAATGAGGGGCGAGGGCACCTCTCTGGGTTTAAGATTGAGTCCGATCCCCAGAAAGATAGCGAGGATTATGAAAATAATCAGCGGAAGAAGAAAGCGGTTCATGTGAAATCTCCTCAGCCTGCAACTGATGCAGATGCCGCGACTGGCTGCCGGAGCGGCACAGGCAGGCGGTAACGGCGATCAGTCGCCGCCAGTATACCGCCTAGCGCCATGAACATGCACCCGAACCAAATCCAGTCAACCATCGGTTTGTACTGCACGCGCACAATCCACTCGTCCATGCTGATAGCCTCGCCGAGCGCAACATACAGGTCGCGGAACAAACCAGTATCAATGGCCGACTCGGTCATATTCATGGTCTGTACGTTATAGAAACGTTTTTCAGGGTAAAGGGTTGTTAACTTGACGCCACTCCGTGTCACGTCAATTGCGGCGCGTGCGGCCATATAATTCGGGCCTTTTGTTTCCTTTGTGCCGATAAAACGGAAGACATAGCCGCCTACCGTAGTCGTGTCGCCCTCACGCATGCGCACTTCGCTTACTGTTTCATAACTCTTGACCAAGGTCACACCAAGGATGAATATGCCGACTCCAAGGTGGGCCAGCAGCATTCCATAGGTGCCACGCGGGGTTGTGCGCAACCTCTCCCAAATATTTACCGACCCGCGCACCCTGGCAACAAGGTATGCCAAGGCTGAAAGCAACGCCCATATGCCGAGCGTCACCCCTCCAACGATGGGTGCAGACCAATGGTCAAATGCGGCTACCACGGCTACCGCGAGCACAACGCTGGCGGCAAGCCAGCCCCACAAATGCTTCACTATTTCCGCCATGCCGGCTTGTTTCCAGCGCGCAAACGGCCCAATGCCCATCAGGAAAACAGCAATTGACATGATGGGCGTAAACACAGTTTCGAAGTAAGGCGGGCCCACCGAAAGTTTGCCGAACCCCAGCGCATCCATAAACAGCGGGTACAACGTGCCGAGAAACACTGAGGCTGCGGAAACTGTCAGCAGCACGTTATTTATCAGCAACAAAGATTCGCGCGAAATCAATTCGAACCCGCCGCCCAACCCGACTTTCGGCGCACGCCAGGCAAACAGAACCAGCGAACCGCCGACCACGACAACAAGAAAGCTCAGGATAAAAATACCGCGTTTAGGATCGGTGGCAAACGCATGCACCGAAGTCAGAACCCCGGAGCGCACGAGAAAGGTTCCAAGCAGGCTTAAGGAAAAAGCAATGATGGCAAGCAGCACCGTCCAGTTCTTGAAAGCACCGCGCTTTTCCGTCACAGCCAATGAATGAATCAGCGCAGTACCCACAAGCCAAGGCATGAATGAAGCATTTTCCACCGGATCCCAGAACCACCAGCCGCCCCAGCCCAACTCATAATAAGCCCAATAGCTTCCCAGGGTGATACCCAAGGTGAGGAATATCCATGCCACCGTTGTCCATGGGCGCGACCAGCGCGCCCAGGCAGCATCCAGGTTGCCGCCAAGCAACGCTGCAATGGAAAAAGCGAAGGCTACAGAAAACCCCACATAACCCATATACAGCATGGGGGGGTGAAAAACCAGGCCCGGATCCTGCAATAGAGGGTTCAAATCACGTCCGTCTGCCGCAGCGGGCAACAGCCGTTCGAACGGATTGGAGGTGAACAGCATGAACAGCAGGAAACCGACTGAAACCAGACCCATTACGCCAACCACACGCGCCACCATCTCTTCCGACAGGCGCTTGCTGAATATGGATACTGCAACTGTCCATGAAGCAAGGAGAAAAGCCCACAGCAACAGCGAGCCTTCATGCCCACCCCATACTGCGGAAAAACGGTATATCAAAGGTAGCTGCGAATTGGAGTGCTGCGCCACATACAGCACGGAAAAATCGTTGCTGAGGAAAGCCTGTGTCAGGCAACCGAATGCAAGCGCCACAAATACGAACTGGCCCAGCGCCGCAGGGCGCGCCATTCCCATCCATACGCCATTGCCACGCGCCGCCCCGAGGATGGGCAGCACACCTTGTATCAACGCCAGGAAAAGCGCCAGTATGAGTGCAAAATGGCCAATCTCAGGAATCATTGTTTTTCCTTGAGATAGAAGTTGCAACTATCCGGCAGTATATTAACTTCCGTCCCGGCCAACGCTACTCGATTATGTTTTAACTTCAATCACGCCTCCAAAATCCTGATCCTGTGAAATACCACAAAATTCCTTAAGCATCCCATAAGCCCCAAACAACAATGAATATGTCTGTTACACAAAGTCTATTATTGTAGCAGATAAACTGGCATCATTATCCAACGCCCTCTGCTCCCTTTTTCAGCCAAGTCCGACAATGCCACCGATCCAATGGTTCCAATTTTGTATTGCCCCTTGACTGATCGATACATATAGGAAGAATAACCGAGGTGATCCGGCTCGCCAAATTCAGGTTGTGGCGCATGGGGTTATTTTGCTAGAATGGCGCCCTCATTTTTTTGATAGGGTAGTTTGTTCATGACAACTGTACGTGTAAAGGAAAACGAACCATTTGAAGTGGCCATGCGCCGGTTCAAACGTTCAGTAGAAAAAACCGGCCTGCTGACCGAGCTTCGCGCCCGTGAGTTTTACGAGAAACCCACCGCCGAACGCAAGCGCAAGCTGACCGCCGCCGTGAAGCGGCACTACAAGCGCCTGCGTAGCCAAGTCCTGCCCCCCAAGCTGTTTTAATCTTCAAACGCCGCGCATTGAAGCGCGGCCTGTGTTTTTTCCGTAAGATTAAAACCCATGAGCCTGAAGCAGCAAATCACCGAAGACATGAAGGCGGCAATGCGCGCCAAGGATACGGCGCGCCTCGGCGCCATCCGCCTGTTGCTCGCCGCCATGAAGCAGCGCGAGGTGGATGAGCGCATTGAACTTTCCGATGCCGACGTGATTGCGATCATCGAAAAAATGGTCAAGCAGCGGCGCGATTCGATCAGTCAGTTTGAAGCGGCCAAGCGGCAGGAACTGGCAGATGCGGAGAAGTTTGAAATCTCCGTGTTGCAAACCTATATGCCGCAGCAGATGACCGAGAATGAAGTAGCGGCTGCCGTTGCCGAGGCCATCGCCAGCAGCGGCGCCAAGTCACCGCAGGAAATGGGCAAGGTAATTGCGCTGCTCAAGCCCAAGCTGGCTGGGCGCGCGGATATGGGCAAAGTTTCGGCGCTGGTCAAGGCGCGTTTGTCGCAATAGTTCCAATACACCGGGTTGTACGGCACTCTGCCGTCAGGATGCGAGGGCTGGGGTGATTCCAAAAAGCTTCATTCAGGATTTGCTCAACCGCCTCGATATCGTGGATGTAGTCGAGCGTTACGTCCCGCTGAAAAAAGCAGGCGCCAATTACGTGGCCTGTTGCCCCTTCCATAACGAGAAATCCCCTTCATTCACGGTTAGCCAGAGCAAGCAGTTTTACCATTGCTTCGGCTGCGGCGCGCACGGCACATCCATCGGCTTTGTCATGGAACACGGCGGGCTGAGCTTTGTTGACGCAGTGGAAGAACTGGCACGCAGCATCGGCGTGACGGTGCCGCGCGAAGCGCCCACGCCAGGCCAGGTGCAGCACAAGGTTGCGCCCGATTTACATGAGGTAATGCAATCAGCAACGCGCTATTACCGCGAGCAGCTTAAACAATCGCCACGCGCCATCGAATACCTCAAGCAACGCGGCCTGTCCGGTGAAATCGCGGCACGTTTCGGCATCGGCTATGCGCCGGATGGCTGGCAAAATCTGGAAGCCGCATTTCCAAACTACCATGATGCCTGCCTGCTGCAGCCGCATGACCAACCGCAGGTTGAGTGTCGCGGCGCACCTTTGGTGGAAACCGGCTTGGTGATCGAGAACGATGAGGGCAAGCGCTATGACCGCTTCCGCGACCGCATCATGTTCCCCATCGTCAATGTGCGCGGGCAGGTGATCGGTTTCGGCGGGCGGGTGCTGGACAAGGGTGAACCCAAGTACCTCAATTCGCCCGAGACACCGCTGTTTGAAAAGGGGCGCGAGCTATACGGCCTGTACCAGGCGCAAAAGGCGATACGCGCCGAGAAGATGGCGCTGGTGGTGGAGGGCTACATGGACGTGGTGGCACTGGCGCAACTCGGGGTCGAGTATGCGGTCGCCACGCTGGGCACGGCAACCACATCGTTCCACATCCAGAAGCTGTTGCGCCTGACTGACCATGTGGTATTTTGTTTTGACGGCGACGCTGCCGGACGCCGCGCCGCCTGGCGTGCGCTGGAAAATGCCTTGCCGCATTTGCAGGACGGCAAGCAGCTGCGCTTTTTATTTTTGCCTCCGGAGCATGACCCAGACAGTTACATTCGCGAACATGGCAAGGAGGCCTTCGAGCGCATGCTGGGCGAAGAGGCGCTGCCGCTGTCCGGTTATTTGTTGCGCGAATTGTCCGCACAGGTTGACTTGAAAACGCAGGAGGGACGCAGCGCCCTGCTGGAACGCGCCAAGCCTTTGCTGACAGCCATTACAGCGCCCACCACCGCATTGCTGTTGCGCAAGGAAGTGGCAGCGCTGGCAGGCATTACCCAAGCCGAACTGGAGGGGTTGTATGCCATCAAGCCGGTTGGCGGGCCTGCGCGGCGCGCGGCGCAAAAAGTGGCGCGAACCGCATTATCCCCTTCGCGCATCCTGCTGTGCTGCCTGTTGGATCAGCCTGATCTGGTGCAGGAGTTGCCTTCCGGGTGGAAAGCGGAAGGGGAAAATGCGGCGGCGATCAATGCATTGGTCGAGTGGTTGCGCGAGCAGGAAGGGGCTATAACTCCTGCGGCAATAGCCCATTGTTTTCCAAGCACTGCGTATGAAGCTATATTTGAAGAAGCCGAGGCGAGTATTCTGTCTTGGGGCGATGAGTTTGATGTGGCGGCAGAATTCCGGGGGGTTTTAGTCAAACTGCGCAAGGAGCAGCGCAGGCAGCAAAAATTGGCTTTGGACGCAAAAATAGAGCGTACAGGTATGGGGCTGAAAGGCTTGGATGAACAAGAAAAGGCCTTATACGTTCAATTAACCAGTCAACGAGAGGCTGGCTGAAAGACTTTTCTATTTTCAGGTATAATTCGCAGCTTTTTCAGCGGCACTTAAATAATTCAGCATTAATTTTTATCTGGGGATCCACCGATTATGGCGACTCAGCAAGACAAGAAAAAAACCGCCAGCGCAAAGAAGTCAGCGGCTATTGCTAAACAGGTTGCAAGCGCTAAACAGCCCACCAGCCCCGTAGAACAACTACAGGATGTAGAGGCGCGCCGCACGCGCCTGAAATCGCTGATTGTTCTGGGCAAGGAACGCGGCTACCTGACGTTCGGCGAAATCAACGACCACCTGCCCGAAATGCTTGAAGTCGAGCAGATCGAAGGCGTGGTCAGCATGATCAACGACATGGGCATCACCGTGTGCGATGAGGCGCCAGATACCGAAAACATAATCATGTCGGAAGCACCCGTGGTGGCGGCTGACGAAGACGCGGTCGAGGCTGCCGAAGCGGCGCTTTCTACAGTGGACTCGGAGTTTGGCCGCACCACCGACCCGGTGCGCATGTACATGCGCGAGATGGGCACGGTTGGCCTTCTCACGCGCGAAGATGAAATCGTGATCGCCAAGCGCATTGAGGAAGGCCTCAAGCACATGATTCAGGCGATTTCCGCCTGCCCCGCCACCATAGCCGAACTCCTGATACTGGCCGACAAGGTTGCGCGCGACGAATTGCGCGCAGATGAAGTTATCGACGGCTTCATCGATGCTGAAAGCGATATCATAGCCGGAGCAGAGCCGGGTGGCGAGCAAGCGCCTGGCGAAGAAGAAGGCGAAGAGGATGATGGCGAAGCCATTGCCGCAGCCAACCTTGCGCAACTCAAGGAAGATGCAATGGGGCGTTTTGCCGTCATCGCCGACCTGTTCGCCAAGATTGGCAAAGCCTATGAAAAGCACGGCTATCGCAGCAAGCAATACAACAAGCTGCAGGAGCATATCTCAGAAGAGCTGATGCAGTTCCGTTTCTCCGCCAAGCAGGTGGACGCCCTGTGCGAAACTATGCGCGGCCTGGTAGAAGAAGTGCGCAGCTACGAGCGCAACATCCAGGACCTGTGCGTCACCAAGGCGCGCATGCCGCGCCCCTACTTCATCAAGGCATTCCCCGAAAACGAAGAACGCCTCGACTGGGTGGCGCGCGAAATTGCCGCCAAAAAACCCTACAGCGAAACGCTGGCGCGATTCCAGGCCGCCATCATTGACCAGCAGAAAAAACTGCATGACCTGCAACGGCGCGTGGGCATCCCGATCAAGGATCTGAAGGAAATCAACAAGCAGATGACCAACGGCGAAGCCAAGGCGCGCCGCGCCAAGCGCGATATGATCGAGGCCAACCTGAGGCTGGTGATTTCCATCGCCAAGAAATACACCAACCGCGGCCTGCAATTCCTCGACCTGATCCAGGAAGGCAACATCGGCTTGATGAAGGCGGTGGACAAATTCGAATATCGCCGTGGCTACAAATTCTCGACTTACGCCACGTGGTGGATACGCCAGGCAATTACGCGCTCTATAGCGGATCAGGCGCGCACCATCCGCATTCCGGTGCACATGATCGAAACCATCAACAAGATGAACCGCATTTCCCGCCAGGTACTGCAAGAAACCGGGTTGGAGGCAGATGCCGCGATGCTGGCGATAAAAATGGAAATGCCGGAAGACAAGATACGCAAGATACTGAAGATCGCCAAAGAGCCCATTTCCATGGAGACGCCCGTGGGCGACGATGACGATTCTCATCTGGGCGACTTCATCGAGGATTCCAACACGCTGGCGCCCATCGAGGCGGCGGTATACGACAGCCTGCACAACGTCACCAAGGATATTCTCGACAGCCTGACGCCGCGCGAAGCCAAGGTACTGCGCATGCGCTTCGGCATCGAAATGAACACCGACCATACGCTGGAAGAAGTCGGCAAACAATTCGACGTCACGCGCGAACGCATCCGGCAGATCGAGGCGAAAGCATTGCGCAAGCTGCGTCACCCATCACGCTCGGAAAAACTGAAGAGCTTTCTGGATGGCGAAAGCTGAAGCGCCTACCGTCAGGGTCGTTAGCTCAGTTGGTTAGAGCAGAGGACTCATAATCCTTTGGTCGCTGGTTCGAGTCCAGCACGACCCACCAATAGAATAAAGGCTTGCAGCGATGTAGGCCTTTTTCTTTTTCGCTTCGTGGGGCACTGGCGGGACACTTGCCTGCAACAATCCACCGCCTGCACCAACAAAAAACCATCCGCCCGACTTTCGCCTTGATGACTATAAAACAGGCAAAAAAGCCCCTGTTTTATTCCGTAATGCCCCGCAAGTGCCCCGCAGCTTGATTGTTATTGCGTATCTATATGGTTATATATAAGTATTAGTAAATTGTAATGGGATTGTTAATCCTTTGTTGCTATTTATTGCGCTTTGTTGTAGCATCCTTTCCAGTGTTTAACACTTGAGGGGTGGCAATCATGGCAAGTATTGAAAAGCGCGTTACCGATGACGGCAAAACATCCTACAGGGTGAAGGTACGGATTAAAGGCTTTCCGGTGCAATCCGCCACATTCGAGCGCAAGACCGATGCCGCGAAATGGGCGCAATCCACTGAATCAGCAATCAGAGAAAATCGCCACTTCAAAACATCCGAAGCCAAGCGGCACACACTGGCCGAGTTGCTAGAGCGTTATGCCAGCGAAGTGCTGCCGACCAAGCCCAAGACCGCACCTTTTCAATTGCGACAAATAAACTGGTGGAAGGCTGAGATTGGCAGCTACGCGCTGGCCGATGTAACCCCTTCGCTGATTGCTCAATACCGCGATAAGCTGGCCGCTGGCATTACGGTGCGGGGCAAACCGCGCAACCCCGCAACCGTAAATCGTTATCTTGCCGTGCTATCTCACGCCTTCACCATAGCCGTGAAAGAATGGGGCTGGCTGGATGACACCCCGATGCGGAAAGTAACCAAGGGCAAGGAAGCGCGTGGGCGTGTCCGCTTCTTGTCTGATGGTGAGCGCACCCGCCTGCTGAAAGCCTGCAAGGAATCGCCCAATGCTTACCTTTACCCCGTGGTGGTGCTGGCACTGTCCACAGGAATGCGAGCCGGTGAAATCATGGGGCTGACTTGGGATGTGGTGGACTTGAATCAAGGCTATGCAATCCTGCACGAAACAAAAAACGGCGAGCGCAGGCGCGTGGCGATAACCGGCCATGCGCTTGAACAGTTAAAAGAGCTTTCCAAGGTGCGCCGAATAGATTGCAATTTACTTTTTCCATCTAAGGAAACTACACCACAAAAACCACAAAAAGGCATGGATTTACGCGCCCCATGGCTGGCAGCGTTAAAGGCGGCTGGAATTGATGACTTCAAGTTTCACGACCTGCGCCACAGTGCCGCTTCATACCTTGCCATGAATGGCGCAAGCCTTGCCGAGATTGCCGAGGTGCTAGGCCATAAAACTTTGCAGATGGTGAAGCGATACGCGCACTTATCAGAAGGGCACACCGCCCGCGTGGTGGCATCTATGAATGACAAGATATTTGGGGGGCGGCATGAGTAAGAATGCACTCGCGGATTTATTGAATGGGAAGACATCAGCTCAAAAAATGCTGTTTTTGGAAAGGCGTGAAAATTATTTGCTCCAAATTGAAAAAGAGTTTGAATTGCCCTTGGCCGAGTGGGGCAAGATCGAATGGAAGGCCGTGGCTTCGGTGGTAATTAGTGAAAAGATTGAGAATGAATTTCGCCTTGATGATACAACCGATGTAGTAAAAGAATTATTTTTGTTGAATTTAATCAAACAGGCGCGCGACCAAAATAGAGAGGAAGGGAAGACCGACACCAAGAATAGAAAAGCCTTTCAAAAAACTGTAATCGCTAATCAGGAAGATTATAGTAATCTGGCCGATGCTGTGAACGACTTGCGAATTAAACCGCAATTCGAGAAATATTCAGAGGACTGCTTGCGTGGATGGGCAAAGCAAGTGTGGACGAAACCATTAAAGGCCGGAAGACCCAAAAAAACCCCTGTCACTTAATGAAAGGGGTTTTGCTAAATAGAGGTAATTTAATTTAAATAAACAAATACTTATGCTTCGCAAAACTGAGCAATCAAGCACAGTTTTCAATAAGGAGTATAAGTTATGCAAGCCAGCACTGTTTCAGAATGTATCAAAGCCGCTTATCCTGATTTACCCCCACAACCGCGCACCCTGCTGACTGTCCGTCAATTCAGCGATAAGCATTCAGCATTCACACAAGGCGCAATTCGGAATCTCGTTTTTCTTTCAGAGAATCGCAAGACTTCCAAGGGCACTATCAAAGGTAACGGGCTGGATGTTGCTCTAGTCCGCATTGGCCGGAAGCTGCTGATTGATGAAGCCAAGTTTTTCCAGTGGATTGATGCACAGCAAGGGGGTAAATAATCATGCCCCTGACCAACTCGAAGCGACCAAAAAGAAAAGCCGCCGGTAGCGTCCAAAGCATAGCGGCGACTTCTCAAATAAAGCCTGAGCATTTTACCATGCTGCTGAATCGTCACGCCGGAAACGATGTAAATATCCAACGCACACGGCTTTACCTTGCCATGCAGTTTGCGCTGGTCACAACCTTTGAAGCGCGCAAATATCTTGATGTAATCGCACCCGCACAGCGTATTAAAGAAATGCGCGAAAGTGGAATAAGCATTGACACCTTGCTAGTCAATATCGAAACAGATGCGCGCATTATCCATCGGCGTGTTGCTATGTATGTCTTGCAAGGCGGCGAGCTATGAAAACAATCCCCCGCTTGCTTCAAGATGTGAAGGGCAGCATACCGCCCGCCGAGTTTTTCCGCGCTGAATTACCCACCATGCCGCCGCCGCGTGGGGGTGGCTGGCGCGATGGCGGATTGTGCTGTTTCCACGATG
>JAHFRC010000025.1 GCA_023259015.1 Nitrosomonadales bacterium
TCTTAATCCGTAGGTCGAGTGTTCGAGCCACTCACAACCCACCAATATAATCAAGGCTTGCAGCGATACAGGCCTTTTTTATTCGGAACTATATACTTTGCAAACCCATAAATAAAAGCCGCCTTGCTTGGCGGTTTTCTTTTTTGCGACTTTCTTCACGGGTTTCTGGTGCGGCTTTGGTGGAGTAGATAGCATTCGACAAAGAATGTCAGTAAATTTTGCTTCAACCACTTTGGGATCATTTGATGACTGACTGCTCTGGGCTAAACCAGCCATTCAGTTTGCCCAGAAGCGGTCATTCAGAAATTCAAGAAAACTGAAGCGATTCATCCCACCATAGCGATGAAGGAGTTTTGCTGTTAGATTGTAAATCTGAGGTGTTTATAGTCCCGTTGCCTGAACGGGGGCGCAAGCTTGGTTTTTAAGAAAGAAGTGTCAGACAGTGCAAAAATTAAGGCAAATTAGCAAGGGAAGGCGCGCATGAAGCCGGAAAGAAATGCCCCATGCCCCTGCGGCAGCGGAAAGACATTTGAAAAATGCTGCCTGGAGTGGTACGAATCCGCCAAGCCCAAAGTTGCCGGGAAGAAAGCGGCGCCCACCGCCGCCGAATGCGGTCAGCTTGAAGCCCTGTTTAACGCCGGACGCCTTGCAGAGTTGGAAAGCCAAGCGCGCTTGCTGCTTGAGAAGTATCCGGAATCAGGATTTATCTGGAATTTATTGGGCGCATCCCTCCAGATGCAGGGCAAGGATGGCTTGGCTGCATTGCAGAATGCAGCAAAATTCTTGCCTGATGATGCCGATGTACATAGCAATCTGGGCAATGTCCTCGGCGACTTGGGACGGTTGGATGAAGCCGAAGCCTGTTACCGGCGGGCGTTGCAGATTGATCCGCACAACGCCAATGTACTTAGCAACCTGGGCGCCACCCTCAGCGACTTGGGCCGTCCGGATGAAGCCGAGGCAAGTTACCGGCGGGCGCTGCAAATCAAACCCGGTTTCGCCGAGGCGCACAGCAACCTCGCTTTGCTGTTCAATGCGCAAGGCAATTCGATAATGGCTCTGGACAGCATCAAGCAATCCCTGAAAATCAAGGAAACATTAGAAGCAAAAAATATCTTCGTCACCTGTGTCAAGCGCCTGCATTCCGCCTGCGACGACAGCGAAATTCGGGCGTACATGGTGCGCGCCTTGACCGAGCCTTGGTGCCGGCCGGATGAACTGGCGCGGTCCGGCATCGACTTCGTCAAGCTCGACCCCGGCATCGGGGCGGCCGTGGCGCGTGTAGCCGACGCCTGGCCTGCGCAGTTGCCGGCGCAGGATTTATTCGGGCCGAACGGCCTTGACACGCTTGCATCGGATCGTTTGCTGTGCACCCTGCTGGATTCGGCGCTCATCTGCGATATCGAGATGGAGCATTTCCTGACCATGGTGCGGCGCACCATGCTCGACGCCGCCACCGGGATGATTGCTTCAGACGCCGGGTTTGGCACGGCCTTGGGCTTCTGCTGCGCCTTGGCGCGACAGTGCTTCGTCAATGAATATGTGTTTTCCCACACCGAAGATGAAATCCGCAAGGCGGGCGAATTGCGGGATTCGCTGGCGGCGGCGCTGGAAGCCAGCACTCAGACGCCCGCCCTTTGGGTGGCGGCGGTAGCGGCTTATTTTCCGCTCTATGCCATGCCGTTTGCCGCCCGCCTGCAGGATACCCGATGGCCGGAGGCGATGACGGCGCTGCTGGTGCAGCAGGTGCGCGAGCCGGGGGAAGAGCGGCAATTACGCGCCACCATTCCCCGGCTGACCAGCATAGAAGATGAGGTGTCTTTGCTGGTTCAGAACCAATATGAGGAAAACCCTTACCCGCGCTGGACCAGGGCGGCGCCCGCCGGCAAGGCGTCAAGTATCGCCGGATATTTGCGCCGGAAATTTCCGCTGGTTGCTTTCAAGCGTTACGACAAGAGTGGCGGCATCGACATCCTGATTGCCGGTTGCGGCACCGGCCAGCATTCAATTCAAACCGCGCGGCGATTCCAGGGGGCGCAGGTGCTGGCCGTAGACCTGAGCCTGAGCAGCTTAAGCTACGCCAAACGCAAGACGCGCGAGCTGGGGCTGGCCGCAGTCGAGTACGCGCAGGCCGACCTGTTGCAACTGGGTTCGCTTGAGCGCAGGTTCGATATCATCGAGTCGGTCGGGGTGTTGCACCACATGGCTGACCCGTGGGCGGGGTGGCGGGCGCTCTTGCCCCTGCTGCGCCCCGACGGATTCATGATGCTCGGTTTTTACAGCGAAGCGGCGCGGCAAAATATCGTCCTGATACGAAACTTCATCGCTGCACGGGGCTATGGTTCGACAGCCGATGAAATCCGGCGCTGCCGCCAGGATTTGATGGATTTGGACAAAAGCGCAGGCTCCAGGACTACAACAAAATCGACCGATTTTTTCAGCATCAGCGCCTGCCGTGATTTGCTTTTCCACGTTCAGGAACATCGCATGACGTTACCCGGCATAGAGACGTTTCTCAAGGAAAACAACCTGGCGTTTATTGGATTTGAAATCGACGCCGACATACTTCGCGCTTATAAACTGCGTTTTCCTGATGATCGCGCCGCCACCGATCTTGGCACGTGGCACATTTTCGAGAACGAAAATCCAGGAACCTTTGCCGGTATGTACCAGTTCTGGGTTCAGAAGATAGATTAAGAACTTGTCCGTAAATAATCCATCCATGCGTTGCTGGCCAAAAACGGATGAATGCAAGGCGCGAGGTGAAGCCAATGGTCGTTCCATTGGCAAGCCGAGTAACGCAGCAGACGCTGCTTTTGGCCGTAACCCGGAGGGACAGGCCGATTTAAGCGCATTCCTGTGTCGCAAGCCGCTTGTTGTGAATGACACAACCGCGCGTCTTGCTTCGTGGACTGCATCTTAAAGTCGGCACTGTCGCATAGTTGGATTATTTACGGACAAGTTCTAAGCCCCAAACAAAACCAAATGGCTTAGGCGCTGAAAATACTGATCGTATCTTGACATGGTTCATCTTGGCTGCAGCACATAGGGTATAACTTTTCTTTCCAACAGTGATAATGCGCTCCCGGAATGCAGGAAAAACAGTGACTGATGTTGCATGGGCAAACGCCCGCAATTGGCGCACCCCGCCATGTGTGCCAGTGGATTTCCGGCAATCTTCCGCCCGCCCGGGGGACGCCGGCACTAATAAACAAATAACCAAAACAGGGCACTCCATGAAAAAAATACTCCTCGCATTGGTGCTGGTTTCTCAAAGCGCAATTGCAAAGGCTGAGTGGGTCGCCGTAGGCAGGATTGATGCGCTTGGTGGTGGAGCTGTTCTGTATGTGGATTTTTTCAGAACCAGAATCAATGGCCACACTTTCAAGATGTGGAGTTTGATGGACTTTAAGAATGAGCAGGAAATCGAGGGGATAAAGTTTATGTCTTCGAAATTCCAGAAAGAATTTGACTGCAATAAAAAGCGATGGAGAATACTGTCGTCCTCGATGTTCAGCAAAAACATGGGAAATGGGGAGCCTGTCCAGTCTGACAATGATCCTGACGAATGGAAGCCGGCAGAGGCCGAGAGTCTTGGCAAGGCGGAATGGGGTATCGCTTGCAGAAAAAGGCCAGCTGACTGAGCGCGGCTATCAGGGGCGGCAGGGAGGATATATGGAGGACGAAAAGGATATCCTGGTTAAGGAAGAGCCTGACTGTTCTGAGTGTGCTTACTACTTCATCACTCACGATGCGGGTTTTCCCTATGGGTGCAGTGCGCTGGATTTCAAGAGCAGGCGAAAACCTCAACAGGATGTTGTGGAGGCATCCGGCAAACCCTGCTTGGCATTTGAAAAACGTCGCAAAGCAAAAACATGAGCAGGGCAAAAAGTATATTCTTGCTTGCCGGTTCACGAGAGGATCGTGGAATTCTTGGTAATACCGGCGCTTATTGATGGCCGTTCAAGAAATCCGGAAAACCGCGCATAGCGCGGCTGCGGTGCGCAGCCAGGCCAACAGGCTATCTTTCTGCAAGCCGAAAAAATTTCGATTGATCCCGAATTCCCTTGATGGCATCCATCTGACGGATGGTCAGTGTTTCTCTGGCTCATGCCTGTGTCCGGCTCAACCGGCGCCGTGCTGGAAATGCAATCCGCCACTCCTACGGCATGACCTCCACATACTCATAGACCGGGCAGTTGAGTATTTCTTCCTTTACGGTGGGCGATTGGCGGCCATACCACGCCTCCACATCGTATTTATCTATCGTTCTGCCGAGGAACCTGACCAGGTCGCAGATGGGTTCGGTGATGTTGGTGCGGAACAGGATATTCTTCTGGGTGTAGGCTACATGCAGGTTTTTCAGGCAGTTCTGCCGGCAGTAGCTGAAAGCCTCGCAACTATGGCACGGCATGTCTTTGGTGCTCTTCATCATGTTTTCGCCGAGCGTGTTGGTGGTTATGTCCCCGCAGAGCAGGCTTTTGTCATGGGTCAGGTCCGGGCATGGGTAGATGCCGCCATCCGGCACGATATTCAGCAGGTGCGTGGCGGCGCGGCATTGCGTCTGCCCGTGGGCGGCCTCGATCGCACGGTGCGGAAATAGCTTGTTGCGCACGATGCCCATGACTGGAATCAGCGGGAAGAATTTTTCCGAGGTGAAGAACAGGTTCACCAGTTCCCCGATCACGGTTTTTTTCTGTTTCACCTGTTCCGCGGAATAAAATCCCTGCGCCTGCACGAACTGCCAATATACATAATCAAATGTGGAGGCCAACTCCTTGAAATCATCGACCAGGATATTGCTGTCGCTCCAGGTCATGCGCGCGGTGATGGTTCCGCCAACATAAGGGCGCATGGATTCGACCGCTTCCCTGACCTGGCTGTAAACCCCGTCGCCACGGTAGGTGTCTGTCGCCAGTTCCCCGCCATCCACCGAGATCAGGACATTCGAAAGTTTGCCCAGAGCTTCCGTCGATACGTTGTTCATCAAGGTTCCGTTGGTTTGCAACTGGAACCGGGCAAGGGGCAATGCCTCTATGACTTCTTCTATGAACCTGGGGTTCAAGGTAGGCTCGCCGCCATAAAAAGTAACGACGATTTCTTTTTTTTGGGCGTGCGTGTTGATGAAAGTTTTCAGGTCTTCGATGGAGTATGACACGTCGCCTTGTGAGCCGAGAGTCCCCCCATCAGCTTCGGTGCAATAAGAACAGCTTAAATTACATTTCAGAGTGGTGAACAGATTAAATTCTACGCGATCCCCAACAATCATATAATCAACCCCGGTCTATTATGGTAGCCAATACCTGCAGCCTGGAGGAAGCGTCGGTGTTTGGCAATGCTTTAATTCAAGATTTATTTCTGGAGAATGGCCAGCTTGCCAAGCGCATAAGTCCTGCGGCGAATTCAAATTTGAATGCGCGGTTCATGAGCAGATCACTTGTGTTTTTCCAGCCATTCTTTTGCCATTAATTTTGCTTTCTCGATTTGCTCTTTGTTCATCAAGGCTTCGACCTCTTCCCTGTCTTCATTAGCTATTTCAAAGCCAGTAGCCGCAGCCAGATTGAACCACTTGTGCGCCTGCACCAAGTCAGCGGGCAGTAAACCTTGCCCTCTTTTGTATAACCCGCCAAGGATGTATTGGGCCTCCGGTGATCCTTGCTCAGCCGCTTTTTGGTACCACGACACGGCTTCCTTGTTGTCCTGCGGAACCCCGACGCCATTCTCGTACATCACCCCAAGCGCTGTCTGTGCGGTAGCATCTCCTTGTTCAGCCGCCTTGCGGTACCATGATGCCGCTTCCGTATGGCTCAGCGGAACTCCCTTCCCGCTGTCGTATATTTCCCCGAGAAGAGCCTGCGCTTTTGCATCACCATTTTCCGCAAGCGGCCTTATTTCTTTCAGTGCCGCTTGGTAATTGCCTTTTCGGTAAGCAGTGATTCCTTCCTGCAAATCGGCTTGTGCTGTTGCGCTGCATGCAATAAAAAGCAATGACACGGCCAGTTTAAAAGGTATTCGCATTGTTGTGTTCATCATAAAATCCATCTTCGAAATAAATTCTTCCGGCGTAACTTGGAAGGCTGCTTTAGCGCAGGTCATTTGTGGTTTTCTGCCCACTCTCTTGCCAGCTTTTGCGCTTCCTCGACCTGCTGTGTTGTCATATCGGCTTCAATTAATTTCCTGTTGCTTGCGGCCTGCTCACCCAGCGCCGTCTCTGCCAGGCTGAACCATTTGTATGCTTCCACCAGGTTTTGCGGAATTCCTTGCCCGTTTGCGTTCATCACTCCAAGGTTGAACTGCGCCGGAGCATTTCCCTGCACAGCCGCCTTGCTGTACCAGGACGCAGCTTCCCTGTCGTTGCGTTCGACCCCCTGCCCCTCGGCATACATCACCCCAAGGTTGCTTTGTGCGCTTGCAAACCCTTGCTCAGCCGCCTTGCGATACCATTCAACCGCTTTCTTGTAGTTTCGTGGCACGCCTTCCCCATTGTTGTACATTATCCCAAGATAGGTTTGTGCATCAACATCTCCATGCGCCGCCGCCTTGCTATACCATTCCAAGGCTTTTTTGTAGCTCTGTGGCACACCCTGCCCGTTGGCATACATAAATCCGAGGGTGCTTTGTGCCAGCGTATCGCCCTTGGCGGCAAGCGGCTTGAATTCTTTTATAGCAGTTGGGTAGTCGCCTTTCCCATAAGCGTCTATTCCTCCCTGCAAGCCGGCACAGGCTCCGCTGGGCACAAGAAAAAATGCCGCGAAAATCAGGTTAACGGGCATGGCAATGATGCCGCCCCTGAAAATAAAACCTGCTATGCACGTTTTCCTCACCCCAACCCTCTCCCGCCGGGAGAGGGAGCAAACGAACCGCTTTGCGAGTTTCACGTTAATCGAAATTCTTGTCATTGTGTTATTCATGGTTTGTTTTCAAGCAGTGTTCCAAATCATAATCCAAAGCGCAACGCATTACCGGATAAACAATTCTTTCGAAGTTGCCGCGGTTGCAACAGTGGAAATTATACGGCATGACATGGTTTAAAAACCAGACCAGCCACACGCATTCGAGCGTATTTTGCATATGATGACAACATGCAAAATATGGCTGCATCAAACTGGCCAAATACGGATTTCCGCAGTCTGCTAAACTATGCGCATGACACTTAATGCGTTTATTGCAGTCGGTTTCGGGGCGGCCATCGGTGCTTGGCTGCGCTGGGGTTTGGGCTTGTGGCTCAATCCGGCGCTGCCAGAATTGCCGCTCGGCACGCTTTCCGCCAACCTGGCCGGCGGCTATTTTGTCGGCCTCGCCGTGGCTTTCTTCATGCAGCATCCGGGCATATCGCCGGAATGGCGGCTGCTCATCATCACCGGTTTTCTCGGCGGCCTGACGACTTTTTCCACCTTTTCGGCTGAAACCGTCACATTGCTTGCGCGCGGGCAATATGCGTGGAGCATGGCTATCGTCGCCGCCCATCTGGGCGGCTCGTTGCTGATGACCGTGCTGGGCATGCAAACGATGAAGTGGATTCAGTGACAGGAGGCTTTATGCAGAGCGTTTACCTCAAGTTCTACCTCACGGAAAAGCAGCGCCACAACGGTGCGCTGCTGTATGAATGGCTGCTGGAAGAAGCGAAAAAGCTTGGCGTGCCGGGAGGCTCCGTATTTCGCGCCATTGCGGGCTTTGGCAGGCATGGCCGCCTGCACGATGAATCCTTCTTTGAGCTTGCGGGGGAATTGCCGGTGCAGGTGGAGTTTGTGCTGGATACGGTATTGGCTGATAAACTGCTGGAAGCGCTACGCGCGCACGGGTTCAACTTGTTTTATGTGCGCTATGCTGCGGAATCAGGGGTTTTGTAAATTCCCCATTTTGCCTCCCGCCCCCTTGACCGGGACGGGAGGCCGTCTGAACGCAATCCGATAACCTTCACGAAATCAGCGCTGCAAGGCATACATTTTTTGCAGGAACGATTCCACATCCACGGTGGCAAGTTCAGCCGGCATCGACATATGCACGTTTAGCGGTATGGCCATCTGTTGCTGGCACACCAGTGCGACAGCGGGGTTCCAGCCGGCATACATGACTTCTTCTCCGTATTCCGTTTCTACCGGATCGCGTTCAATTTCATAACTGCTCATGCTCATCACGACACTCATGGCACACCTCCTTCTGCTTCGGTGGTATAAGAGGTTGAAATGCCGCCTCATGACTCTGATATAGGCTGGCCCAACCGGAAGTTTAGCGGGAGTGCGGGCAACAGAAACTGCATAGAAGCGGGGAGTGCAAGTTGCCTATGTCACTCATCGTGCAAGGTTGGGCTAAGCCCGCAAGCGGGCAAGTCGCTGGTTATAGCCGTGCTACCTGCACTGTCTTCGTCGTTCGCTCGTCGCCGCCTTGTTTGACCTTCGAAATAGAATTGGAATAAATACCAAGCCAGTAATTGTATTTGTAATTTGTTGAGCGCAGGCAGGGGCTGGTGTTATAATGCGCGCCCCGTTTGTCTGGCGGTTTTAATGGCACAGCAAACGGAAATTTTACGCCCGTTCATGTTGGGGTGCCCGCAAGGGTCATCTGACGGGTGGAAGAACTTAACCCTTAACACTTGGAGTAATTATGGATGTAACCATGCGTCAAATGCTGGAAGCGGGCGTTCATTTCGGACACCAGACCCGTTATTGGAACCCCAAGATGGCCCCCTACATTTTTGGCCATCGCAACAAAATACACATCATCAATCTGGAAAAAACCGTTGTCATGTTCAACGATGCGCTGAAGTTTGTGCGCAAGCTGGCTGCCGGGAAAGGCACAATATTGTTTGTGGCAACCAAGCGCCAGGCGCGTGAGATCATCAAGGAAGAGGCCATCCGGTGCGGCTGTCCTTACGTGGATCACCGTTGGCTGGGTGGGATGCTCACCAACTTCAAGACGGTGCAGCAATCCATCAAACGCCTGCATGATATAGAGGCCATGATGCAGGATGGCAGTGTGGAGAAGTTTTCCAAGAAGGAGGGCCTGATGATGCAGCGAGAACTGGAGAAACTGGATCGCAGCCTCGGCGGCATCAAGAATATGAGTGGCCTGCCTACCGCAATTTTCGTGATTGATGTCGGCTACCAGAAGGGCGCCATTGTGGAAGCGCAGAAACTCGGCATTCCCGTGATCGGCGTGGTGGACACCAACCACACCCCAATGGGAGTGGACTACATCATTCCCGGCAACGACGATTCCAGCCAGGCGATACGCCTGTATGCGCGCGGCATGGCCGATGCTGTGCTGGAAGGGCGCGAGCAGGCGCTTAGCGAAGTGGTGGCGCTGGCCGAAGAGCAGGCTGCCTAGGTTTTGCAGGTTTGGCCGAAAGGGGCGCGAGCCCCTTTTTTTGTAAGTTAAGTTTTCAAGGAGCAGGGGAATGGCGGAAATTACCGCAGGCATGGTGAAGGAACTGCGTGAGGCGACCGGCCTCGGCATGATGGATTGCAAAAAGGCGCTGGCGGAAACCAACGGCGATTTCAAGGCAGCCGAGGAACTGTTGCGCATCAAGAGCGGCGCCAAGGCGAGTAAGGCGGCTTCGCGCGTGGCGGCAGAGGGCGTGATTGGTGTCTTTATCAGCGCGGATGGCAAGACCGGCGCACTGGCGGAGGTGAATTGCGAAACCGATTTCGTGGCCAGGAATGAAGACCTTTTGGCATTCGCCAGGAATGTGGCGCAAGCCGTTGCGCAAAACAATCCTGCCGATACAGCGGCATTAACTTCTGTCGCGCTGTTTGATGGCGGGAGCGTGGAAGAGGCGCGCAAGGCTCTGCTCATGAAGCTGGGCGAGAATATCAGCGTGCGCCGTTTCGCCCGCTACGCCACGACCTCCGGCAAGCTGTCTTCCTATCTGCACGGCAACAGGATCGGCGTGATGGTGGACTATGCCGGCGGTGATGAAACATTGGGCAAGGATCTGGCGATGCACATCGCGGCCAGCAAGCCGAAATCCATAGATGCTTCCGGCGTGAACGCGGAGGAAATTGCCACCGAGCGCCGTATCGCGGTCGAGAAGGCGCGCGAAGCCGGCAAACCGGAAGCCATGCTGGAAAAAATCGCAGAAGGCACGGTGCAGAAATTCCTCAAGGAAGTGACGCTGCTCGGGCAGGTGTTCGTCAAGGCCGAGGATGGCAAGCAGACTGTCGAGCAGTTGCTGAAAAGCAAGGGCGCTTCAGTATCCGCGTTCCAGATGTTCGTGGTAGGCGAGGGCATCGAGAAAAAAGTCGAGGATTATGCCGCCGAAGTGGCAGCCGCGGCGGCTGCAGCGAAGGGGTAAGCGGATGGCAGCGCCCTACAAACGCATCTTGCTCAAGCTGTCAGGCGAAGCGCTGATGGGCGATGACAACTATGGCATCAACCGCGCCGTGATAGAACGTATTGTCGCCGAGATTGGCGAGGTGGTTGCGTTGGGTGTGCAGGTAGCGATTGTGATCGGCGGCGGCAATATTTTCCGGGGCATCGCGCCTGCCGCTGCGGGCATGGACCGCGCCACTGCCGACTATATGGGCATGCTGGCCACGGTGATGAATGCCATGGCCTTGTCGGATGCGATGAAGCGTTTCGGGCTGGAATGCCGTGTGCAGTCCGCGCTCAACCTGGAGCAGGTGGCCGAGCCGTTCATACGCGGCAAAGCCTTGCGTTATCTGGAAGAGGGCAAGGTGGTGATTTTCGGAGCCGGCACCGGCAATCCCTTCTTTACCACCGATACCGCCGCCGCCCTGCGCGGCGTGGAAATGGGTGCTGAGGTCGTCATCAAGGCGACCAAGGTGGATGGGGTATACACCGCCGATCCGAAAATTGATGCATCTGCCACCCGGTACCAGCAATTGAGTTTCGATGAGGCGATTGCCAGGAACCTCAAGGTGATGGATGCCACCGCATTGACCTTGTGCCGCGACCAGGATTTGCCCATCATCGTGTTCAGCATCTTCAAGCCAGGTGCGCTGAAGCGGGTGGTGACAAAACAGGATGAAGGCACGCTGGTGCATTGCAATTGAGGGAGGGGAAGTATGATTTCAGATGTCAAAAAAACCACCGAACAGAGAATGAGCAAGACGCTGGAAACGCTAAAGGCGGACTTCGGCAAGGTGCGCACCGGCAGGGCGCACACCGGGATACTGGATCATGTGACGGTTGATTATTACGGTAACCCTACGCTGATTAGCCAGGTTGCCAACATTACCCTGGTCGATGCGCGCACGATCGGCGTGCAGCCGTGGGAGAAGAGCATGGTCGGTCCGGTTGAAAAAGCGATCCGCGATTCAGACCTCGGGTTGAATCCGGCAACCAACGGCGATGTTATCCGCATTCCCATGCCTACGTTGACCGAAGAGCGGCGCCGCGATTTGATCAAGGTGGTGCGCGGTGAGGCGGAGAGCGCCAGGGTGGCTGTGCGCAACGTGCGCCGCGATTCCAACGAGCACCTCAAGAAATTGCTCAAGGATAAAAAAATAAGCGAAGACGACGAGCGCCGTGCGCAGGATGAAGTGCAGAAACTGACGGATCGCTTTGTCGCTGAAATAGACAAGGTGCTGCATGCAAAAGAAGCTGACCTGATGGCGGTCTAACGGAGGTTGTAGCTGGTAGCTTTGATGACGCGTGTGAAGCGCGCACTTTACAAGCTACAAGCTTAAGGATTCCCAATGGCGTTATTTCAAAGCTCTACCCGCATCATCCCCGACGCACCCGATGTTCCGCGCCATATCGCCATCATCATGGATGGCAATGGCCGCTGGGCAAAGAAGCTTCTCCTGCCGCGTGTGGCAGGGCATCAGCGCGGTGTGGAAACCGTGCGCGAGGCAGTAAAAGCATGCCGCGAACTGGGGGTCGAGTACCTGACCCTGTTTGCTTTCAGCAGCGAGAATTGGCGGCGTCCGGAGGATGAGGTCTCGTTCCTGATGCAGTTGTTCCTGAAGATGCTGGAGCGTGAAGTTGAGAAACTGCACGAAAATAATATCCGGCTCAAGGTCATCGGCGACCGCAGCCACTTCGATGACAAGCTCAATCAGCGCATTGCCGAAGCGGAACAGCTTACCGTGAACAATACTGGCCTGACGCTTACCATTGCCGCCAATTACGGCGGGCGCTGGGATATCATGCAGGCAGTGCAGGCGATGTTGCGGGCGCGCCCCGAGCTGTCTGAGGGCTTTAGTGAAGCCGAATTCGAGCCCTATCTTTCCATGCATTATGCGCCGGAACCGGATTTATTTATCCGCACCGGCGGCGAACAGCGCATCAGCAATTTCCTGTTGTGGCAGATGGCTTACACCGAATTGTATTTTACCGATACGCTGTGGCCCGCCTTTAACCGCGAGGCATTGCAGGCCGCCATCCAGTCTTACCAGAAGCGCGAGCGTCGCTTCGGGCGCACCAGTGAACAGTTACGGGGTAAACAGGCGCATGCCAACGGGCAAGCGCAAGAAAGCGGAGCTGATGCTTAGGCAGCGTATCATTACCGCGATCATCCTGCTGGTGCTGCTCCTGTTTGCGTTATTTTTCTTGTCCACGGCTGGTTGGGGTTTGCTGGTCATCGTGATGGTGATGCAAGGAACGTCGGAATGGGCGCGTCTGGCCAAGTTGTCCGGCAAAGCCGCCAATGGCTACTGGTGGCTGACTCTGGTTGTGGTGATCGGCATCGTGTTGCTTGATGTGAACCAGGTTTTACCGCATCTGCCGGTTTATGCGATGTCGGCATTGTTGTGGCTGGCAGTGGCGCCGGCTTGGCTGTTGTTCGGCTGGCAGTTGCGCCAACCGGTGTTGATGGCGTTAACCGGATGGGCGCTGTTGATCCCTACCGGCCTTGCCCTGCTGGATTTGCGCGCAGCCAGCCCGTGGTGGCTGCTCGGGGTGATGGGGCTGGTATGGGTGGCGGACATCGCCGCTTATTTCGTTGGGGGCAAATTCGGCAAAACCAAACTTGCGCCACGCATCAGCCCCGGCAAGACATGGGAAGGCGTGATCGGCGCATTGCTCGGTGCAGCCGCTTATGTGCCACTGGTTATCTGGCTCAGCGGCGCAGACGCTGCCACCTACCAAAGGTTGCCCAGCCTGACGCTGTTAGCTTGGCTGGGGGTGGGGTTGGCGGTGCTCGGCGACCTGTTCGAATCCGCCATCAAGCGCCAGGCCGGGGTCAAGGATAGCGGCGCGCTGCTGCCCGGCCACGGCGGCCTGCTGGACCGCATTGATGCATTGACTTCCACGCTGCCTTTTGCTGCTTTGGCGATGATGTTCCAAAAATAGAAATGAGCCGCATTACCCATCTCACCATTCTTGGCTCCACTGGCAGCATTGGCGCCAGCACGCTGGATGTGGTGGCGCGCCATCCGGACAGGTATCACGTGCTGGCGCTCACCGCACACAGCCGGGATGAAACCCTGTTTGAACAATGCATCCGTTTCAAACCGCGCTATGCGGTGTTGCTGGACGAGGCTGCCGCTGCAAGGCTGGCGCAAAAAATCGCTGCCGCCAACCTGGAGGTGCAAGTACTGTGCGGAGCCGAAGCGCTTGAAATGGTTTCGTCTTTGCCGGAGGTGGATGCGGTGATGGCGGCCATTGTCGGCGCGGCGGGCCTGCGCCCGACTCTGGCCGCTGCGCGCGCCGGAAAAAAGATCCTGCTGGCGAACAAGGAAACGCTGGTAATGGCGGGGCAGATATTCATGGATGTGGTGCGTCGCCACAATGCCACACTGCTGCCCATCGACAGCGAGCACAATGCCATTTTCCAGGCGTTGCCACATGATTATTGCTCCGGCAATCATTCCGGAGATTTTTCCGCCAGCGGTGTGCGCCGCATCCTGCTCACCGCATCTGGCGGCCCCTTCCGCAATACCCCGCTATCCGAATTGCAGCGGGTTACGCCCGAGCAGGCATGCGCGCACCCGAACTGGGTAATGGGGCGCAAGATTTCAGTGGATTCCTCCACCATGATGAACAAGGGGCTGGAGGTGATCGAGGCGCACTGGTTGTTTAATGCGCCGATTGATGCCATCCAGGTGGTGGTGCATCCGCAGAGCGTGATTCATTCGCTGGTGCAGTATGTGGATGGCTCGGTGCTGGCGCAACTGGGCAACCCCGACATGCGCACCCCGATAGCGCATGCACTGGCTTATCCCGAGCGCATCGAGGCAGGAGTTGAGCCGCTTGACCTGCTCAAGGTGGCGACACTCAATTTTATGGCGCCGGATATCGCGCGCTTTCCTTGCCTTGAGCTTGCCTACCAGGCCTTGCGCGCGGGCGGCACGGCGCCAGCAGTGTTGAATGCGGCGAATGAGGTGGCGGTGGCCGCTTTCCTCGACAAGCGGATTTCCTTCCCTGGCATTCCGCGCGTGATAGAAAATGTGCTGGCAGCCTTGCCGGTAAAAAATGTGAATGCCCTGGACGATGTGCTGAATGCGGATGCCGCCGCCCGCGCGGCAGCCTGCGAGGCGATACATTTTCTCGCTCCCCAATCCTCGTTCCTCGCTCCTCGCTGACCATGACCACGCTATGGGCTTTTATTCTCGCCATTGCGCTGCTGGTGCTGGTTCACGAGTTGGGGCACTACTGGATTGCGCGTTGGTGCGGGGTAAAGGTATTGCGTTTTTCGCTGGGCTTCGGCAAACCCCTTTACATAAAAAAATTTGCCGGCGGTGAAACCGAGTGGGTGATTTCCGCCATTCCTGTCGGCGGCTATGTCAAGATGCTGGATGAACGGGAAGGCGAAGTAGAGAAACATGAGCTGCACCGCGCCTTCAACCGCCAGCCTGTAGTACGGCGCATGGCCATCGTGGTGGCAGGGCCGACATGCAACCTGTTGCTGGCCGTTGTCCTGTACTGGGCGCTGTTCATGTATGGAGTGCCGGGGCTGAAACCGATCCTGGGTGAGATTGCGCCGCAAACGCCTGCCGCCATGGCGCAACTGCAGGCACAGGAAACCATAGTCAGCATCGACGGGGAACCCGTTGCAAGCTGGGATGAATTGCGCTGGGCATTGCTGAGCCCGATTCTGCATGGCGCGGAGGTGCGCATAGATGGGCGCACTGTGCAGGGAGAAACAATCCGGCATGTTCTGGATATGAAAGCGCTTGCGCCCAGCGATCTGGATGGCGATTTCATGCACAAGCTTGGCTTGCAATTATTCCAGCCGGTGGTGCAGCCAATTCTGGGCAAGCTGACGGAAGGCGGCGTAGCCCAGCGTAGTGGTTTACTTCCGGGCGATCACATCAAGCGCATTGATGGGCGCACCATCAAGCAATGGATGGAGTTGGTGGAGATGGTGCGCAGCCATCCCGGCAGGACGCTCAGTATGGAGTTTGAGCGTAACGGCAATTTGCGGGCGCTGGATATTACGCCGGATGCCGCAAGCGAGAATGGCAAGAAGATGGGCAAGATCGGCGCCGGGCCGTATCTGGACAAACAGGCGTTTGATGCGTTGCTGACGGATGTGCGCTATGGTCCTTTCGCCGCTTTCAGGCAGGCATTGCACAGGTCATGGGAAACTGCAGCGGTGAGTTTGAGGGTAATGGGAAAAATGGTGCTCGGGGAAGTATCCGTGAGAAACCTGAGCGGCCCGATAACGATTGCGGATTATGCCGGGCAATCGGCAAAACTGGGCGTGGCGCCATACCTGGATTTTCTGGCGTTGATCAGCGTTAGCCTGGGGGTGCTGAATTTATTGCCCATTCCCTTATTGGATGGGGGGCATTTGTTGTATTATATGGTTGAATTAATAAAAGGTAGCCCTGTGTCAGAGAGGGTATGGGAGGCTGGGCGGAGTGTAGGAATTGCGCTGCTCATTACCTTGATGGCTTTTGCGCTGTACAACGACATCAGCCGCTTGGTTCTGGGTTGAAATATCACATGAAACTAAAAAAACTTGCAGCATTGATCCCGTTATTGTATGCAACTTCCGCTGCGGCAATTGAGCCGTTTGTAGTCAAGGATATCCGGGTGGAAGGTATACAGCGCACCGAGGCCGGCACGGTGTTCAGCTACTTGCCGGTCAAGGTCGGCGACACACTGGACGATGAGCATGCGGCCGCTGCAATCCATACATTGTTTGCCACCGGCTTTTTCAAGGATGTGCGCCTGGAAGCAGCGCAAGGGGTGCTGATCGTGCTGTTGAACGAACGCCCGTCGATTGCCAGTGTGGAAATTGACGGGGTGAAAGAATTTCCGAAGGATCAGCTGCGCGACAATCTCAAGTTTGTAGGATTGGCGGAGGGCCGCATTTTCGACCGGTCCGTAATGGAAAAGGCCGAGCAGGAACTTAAACGCCAGTATGTGGCGCGCGGCAAGTACGGCGTGGCGGTCACCACCACCATCACTCCGATGGAACGCAACCGCGTTGCCATCGTTTTTAACGTGGTGGAAGGTGATGCCTCCAGGATCAGGCAAATCAATATCATCGGCAACCGCGCCTACAGCGAGGCTGACTTGCGGGAAATGATGAAACTTGACACTCCCAACTGGATGAGCTGGTTCACCAAGAATGACCAATACTCCAAGCAAAAACTGTCTGCCGACCTGGAAACCCTGCGCTCATTTTATCTTGATGGTGGATACCTGGAGTTTTCCATAGATTCCACGCAGATTTCCATCACGCCGGACAAGAAAGACATTTATATCACCATCAACCTTAACGAAGGCGCCAAGTATGCGGTTTCCAACATAAAGGTTGCCGGGCCGGAGAGCATCCTGCCACACGAGAAGATGCTTAAGCTGGTTACGGTCAAACCGGGCGATACATTCTCGCGCAAGGAATTGACCGCATCCACTTCGAAAATAGGGGATCGTTTTGCAGATGATGGTTATGCCTTTGCCAATATCGATGCGGTGCCGGAACTGGATAAGGAAAAGCATCAGGTGGCGTTTACTTTCATGGCTGACCCGGGCAAGCGCGTGTATGTGCGGCACATCAATATCGCGGGAAACACCAAGACACGCGATGTGGTGATCAGGCGCGAGTTCCGCCAGATTGAGGGAGCCTGGTTTTCCGCTTCCAAAGTAAAAAAATCCAAACAGCGCGTGGATCGCCTGGATTTTTTCAGTGAAGTGAATATGGAAACGCCTCCTGTACCGGGCACTAATGACCAGTTGGATGTAAATCTGGCGGTGAAGGAAAAAGCCACCGGCGATTTTTCCATCGGCGCCGGCATATCCAGCGGCGAAGGGTTGATACTGACTGCCTCGGTGACGGAACGCAACCTGTTTGGCACCGGCAATTATCTTTCCACACAGATCAATACCAGCAAGGTCAACAAGGTGTATTCGGTGTCATACACCAACCCTTATTACACGGATGACGGGATGAGCCGCGGTTTCGATATATACCAGCGCGACACAAATACGGCCAGCACGGCGGTCAGCCAGTACAAGTCTTCCACCAAGGGCGGAGGGGTGCGCTATGGGGTGCCGATCAACGACGACGAAACCATACATTATGGCCTGGCGGCCGAGCAAACCAAGCTTTCGCTTACTCCAACTAGCCCTAGTCGGTTTGTGGATTATGTCAATACTTTTGGCGAATCCACGACCAACGTGCTGGGCACGGCGGGTTGGAGCCGTGACAGTCGCGATAGCGTGATCTACGTCACGGAAGGGGTGGTGCAGCGTGCTTTTTCAGAAGTCGCCCTGCCGCTATCGAAACAACGCTATTACAAGTTGACATATCAGCATCAGTGGTTCCGTCCATTGGGTCGTGATTTAACACTGATGCTGAATGGCGAAGGAGGAATTGCCAACGGCTATAGTGGCAAGCCCTTGCCGTTCTTTAAAAACTTTTATGCTGGAGGCCCCGGTTCGGTGCGGGGCTTCGAGCCAAATTCCCTTGGCCCGCGCGATACAGACAATTCCGCGCTGGGCGGCAACAAGCGCCTTGTCGGAAATGCCGAAGTGCTGTTTCCGATGCCCGGGATGGCCAAGGAAAAATCCGTGCGCTTGAGCGCTTTTTTTGATGCGGGTACGGTATTTGGGCCTGACAACAAGGTCAAGGGGGCAGACGGCTTGCGTTATTCCACCGGCCTGGCGCTTACCTGGATATCACCGGTCGGCCCGCTCAAGCTTAGCTTCGGGAAACCGCTGAAAACACAGCCTGAAGATAAATTGCAGAAATTCCAGTTCACTTTGGGTTCGATATTTTAATTTGATGAGGAGTAAAAATTGAAAACCTGGATAATGAAACTCATGCCAGCCATGCTGCTGGTTATTTTTAGCCAAGCATTTGCCGCAGACTTCCGGATTGGAGTAGTGGATACCGAGCGCATCCTGCGCGAATCTGTTCCCGCATTGAAAGCCGAAAAAAGGATAGAGAAGGAGTTTGCGGCGCGCGACCAGGAAATCAAGAAAGTCACCCAGCAGGTCAAGGACATCCAGGCATATCTGGATAAGGAAGGCATGACCCTGCCGGATGCCGAGCGCCGCAACAAGGAGCGCGAACTGGATAACCTGAACGTGAACCTGCAACGCTTGCAACGCGAGTTCCGCGAGGATCTGAACCTGCGCAAGAACGAGGAACTGGTGGTGGTGCTGGGCCAGGCCAACAAGGCCATTCAGCAGATCGCGGAAAGCGAGAAATATGATCTGGTGTTGCAGGAGGCAGTTTATCGCAACCCCAAAATAGACATCACCGAAAAGGTGTTGAAATACCTGGCGAATGAAAAATAACTTCGTCGGGTGAATGAACCTGAAAAATTCACTTTACAAGGTGGATTCCATTGGGCGAATAACCCGTCGTTCCATTTCGCGGTCTTCGTGGTTCAAATGCGGAATATAGGATGAAGCGGAAAGCTTATCGTTTGGCGGATATTGTGGCGCGTTTCGGCGGGCGCGTGCTGGGTGATGCCGACACTACGGTGAGCCAGGTAGCTGCACTGGACAGCGCGCAAGCCGGGCACCTGACATTTCTGTCAAGCAGCAAATATCACAGGCAGCTGGCCGCAACGCATGCCGGAGCCGTTATTGTGGGCGAGGCGGATGCCGAGTCGACGCAGCTTCCGCGCATCGTGAGCGGCAACCCTTATGCTTACTTCGCAAAGGTTTCTTCATTCCTCAATCCGGCGCCGCAAATGTTGCCCGGTATTCACCCCAGCGCGGTGATCGCAGAGGGTGCGCAAATTGACCCGACAGCGCATATTGGCCCGCATGTGGCGGTTGGGGCAGGCGCCAGGATCGGCGCGCGTTGCGCGATCATGGCGGGGTGCAGCATCGGCGCGGGCGTCACCATTGGAGAGGATGCGTTGCTGCATCCGCGCGTGGTGGTATACCACGATTGCGTTTTGGGAAACAGGCTGGTTGCGCACTCCGGTGCGGTGATCGGCGCGGACGGATTCGGCATCGCGATGGACGAAGGGCGCTGGCTGAAAATTCCGCAGATCGGCCGCGTGGTGATAGGCGACGATGTGGAGATCGGCGCAAATACCACCATAGACCGCGGCGCGCTGGATGACACCGTGATCGGGGACGGGGTCAAGCTGGACAACCAGATACAGGTGGCGCACAACGTGCGCATCGGGGCGCATACCGCGATTGCCGGGTGCGTGGGCATCGCCGGCAGCACCACCATCGGGCGCCATTGCCGCATCGGCGGCAGCGCGGGCATCCTCGGGCATTTGCAAATCGCGGATCATGTGGAGATTTCATCCTTCACGCTGATCAACAAATCCATACACGAGCCGGGCAGCTACACCGGAATTTTTCCGTTCAGCGGTAACGGGGAATGGCGCAAGAATGCCGTGCACTTGCGCCATCTGGACGGCCTGGCAAAACGCATCAAACAATTGGAGCAGGAAATAGCCGCATTTAAATCGACGCATCAAGGAAAAGAAACCGCATGAACACCCAAATGGAAATTCAGGAAATTCTGGAACACCTGCCGCACCGTTATCCTTTCCTGCTGATAGACCGCGTGCTGTCGGTCGACCCCGGCAAGGAGATCGTGGCGCTGAAAAATGTCACCATCAATGAGCCGTTTTTCCCCGGCCATTACCCGCATCACCCGGTGATGCCGGGTGTGCTGATCGTTGAGGCGATGGCGCAGGCCGCTGCGATACTGACGTTTAAAAGCATGGATAGCAAGCCGGGTAAAAATACGTTGTATTACTTCGTCGGCATAGACGGCGCGCGTTTCAAGCGCCCGGTTGTGCCGGGCGACCAGTTGATTCTCAAGGTCGCCTCCACCCGCAATATGCGCGGCCTGTGGAAATTCAGCGCGGTGGCCGAAGTGGAAGGGCAGTTGGCGGCTGAAGCCGAGATCATGTGCACCATGCGGGAGAAATAATGCGGCACCCGACTGCGCTCATCCATCCCGATGCCAGGCTTGCCGATGATGTTGAGGTGGGCGCTTATTCCATCATCGGCGGGCATGTCGAGATCGGCGCCGGCACCACGGTCGGCCCGCATGTGGTGATCGGCGGGCATACCCGTATCGGCGCGAACAACCGCATTTTCCAGTTCTGCTCACTGGGCGAAATTCCGCAGGACATGAAATATGCAGGCGAGCCGACGCGGCTGGAAATCGGTGACAACAACATTATCCGCGAATTCTGCACCTTCAACCTGGGCACCGCGCAGGATGCGGGCGTGACGCGGGTAGGCAACGACAACTGGATCATGGCTTACGTGCATCTGGCGCACGATTGCCAGATCGGCAACCGCACCATTTTCGCCAACAACGCGCAACTCGCCGGGCATGTGTGGGTGGACGACCACGCCATCCTCGGCGGCTTCACCGTGGTGCACCAGTTTTGCCAGATCGGCGCGCACGTGATTACCGGCATGGGCAGCATCCTGTTGCAGGATCTCCCACCCTACGTCACCGCTTCAGGCAACCCGGCCGCGCCCTATGGCATCAATTCGGAAGGACTGAAACGGCGCGGTTTTTCGGGTGATGCCGTGATGGCGATCAAGCGCGCCTACAAGACCCTGTACAAATCCGGATTGACGCTGGATCAGGCGAGAGACGCCATTCTTGAGCAAGCAGAGGAGCATCCTGAACTCAATGTGCTTGCGGATTTTCTGGGTCAATCACAGCGCGGCATTGTCCGCTAACCCCCATCATGGAGCAGCGAGTCAAAACCATTGCCATGGTCGCGGGCGAAGCGTCGGGCGACCTGCTCGGCAGCCATTTGATGGAGGCGCTCAAACAGGCTGTGCCTGACATGCGTTTCATCGGTATCGGCGGCCCCAAGATGCAGGCAGCGGGCATGCAGGTTTTGTTTCCCATGGAGAAGCTCGCGGTACGTGGCTATGTCGAAGTGCTGCGCCATTACCGCGAGATCGTCGGCATCCGCCGCAAGCTGCGCGCGCAACTCATCGCCAGCCCGCCGGATTTATTCATCGGCGTGGATGCGCCGGACTTCAATCTCGACCTCGAACTAGCACTCAAGCAGCACGGCATCCCCACCGTGCATTACGTCAGCCCCTCCATCTGGGCATGGCGCGGGGAACGCATCCACAAGATCAGGCGTGCCGTGTCGCACATGCTCGTGCTGTTTCCGTTCGAGGCGCCGCTGTACGAGAAGGCCGGTGTGCCTGTGACCTACGTCGGCCATCCGCTGGCCGGCATGCTGCTGGACATGCCCAACCGTGCTGCCATGCGCGAGCAAATGCGCTTGCCCATGCAACACAAGGTGTTTGCATTTCTGCCGGGCAGCCGCCAGAGTGAGGTGCGGCAACTGGCCGCGACTTACATCGAAACCGCGAAGCAGATATTGCATAAACTGCCCGATGCCCAGTTCCTGGTGCCGCTGATCAGCCGCGAAACGCGCATCATTTTCGAGAACATGCAGTGGAAGCTGGAAGCGCAGGACTTGCCCATTACCCTGCTGTTTGGCCATGCGCACGATGCCATGATTGCGGCGGACGGCGTGCTGGTGGCATCCGGCACTGCCACGCTGGAAGCCGCGCTGCTCAAGCGCCCCATGGTCATCACCTACAAGATGCCGGATTTTACTTATTGGCTGAGCAAGCGCAAGAAATACCAGCCGTATATCGGCCTGCCCAACATACTCGCCGGGAAATTTGTGGTGCCGGAACTGTTGCAGGAAGACGCCACGCCGGAGAATCTGGCGCAGGCGCTGCTGAATTCTGTCAACGACAAGGATGCGGTGGCGCAACTTGAAGACACCTTCACCGGGATGCACCTGGCCCTACGCCAAGATACTGCGCAGAAAGCTGCTACTGCAATTTTGTCGTGCTTGTCGAATGCGTGAGGCCATTCTCATCTGCGGCGTGGATGAAGCCGGGCGCGGCCCTCTTGCCGGGCCGGTGAGCGCGGCGGCGGTGATACTCGACGACACCAACCCCATCGCAGGTTTGGCAGATTCCAAAAAGCTTTCCGAACGCCAGCGCGACCGGCTCGCGCCGATCATTCGCGCGCGCGCGCTGGCATGGGCGGTAGCTTATGCCGAAGTCGATGAAATAGACCGGCTCAATATCCTGCAAGCCACGTTGCTGGCGATGCGCCGCGCCGTGCTGGCGCTCAGTATTCAGCCGCAGCAGGTGCTGGTGGATGGCCTGTATTGCCCGCAAACCGGCATTTCCAGCCAGGCCATCGTGAAGGGCGACAGCAAGGTCGCCGCGATTTCCGCCGCTTCGATACTGGCAAAAACTGCGCGTGACGCGCTGATGCTGCAACTGCATGAACAATACCCGCACTACGGTTTTGCCGAGCACAAGGGTTATCCTACTGCCGCACACCTCGCCGCCTTGCGCGAACATGGGGCCTCTGCCGCGCATCGCAAGAGTTTCCGTCCGGTGCGGGAGTTATTAATGCTGTAATTTCCCTCTAATGGGGATGGAACCTTGAGGGGGGAATGCAACGAAAAAAGATTTGAAAGGTGCAGGGTGCGTACTACGTACCGCTTATATGGGCAGTTTGCAGTTAATGCGTATACCCTGCCCTTGCTTGCTGTACAAATCAAATTTACCCCCTGCCGCGATCACCCATTCCTGCATTCCAATCAGTCCCACTCCTTTGGATGGTTGATCAGGATCAAAGCCTATGCCGTCATCTTCCACGCTCAGCAATATGGCACCGGTATCCGGAGTTTTGCCCGGTGCGCGGCGCAGTTTTACCGAAACCCGGCTGGCTTGGGCATGTTTGGCGGTATTGCTCAGCGCCTCCTGGACAAGGCGGTACAAGGTGATATTCAGATCATCATTCAAGCCATTGAGGTCGCCTTCCAGCACAAACTCACAGGCAATGCCGGGGTAGGCCTGGCGCCACTGCATCTCCAGTTCGCGCAGCCCATCCATCAGCCCATGCGCGTCCAACGTAGCGGGGCGCAAACTCTTCACCATCCTGTGGATCATCTCATGCATCTTGGCGGTGCTCTTGTTGATGATCTGGACGCTGGTATGGATTGGAGATGTATTTCCGGCAATCCGGGAAATGGTCTTGACCTGGAAATGTATGGCGGTGAGCCACTGGCCGATCTCGTCGTGCAACTCGCGGGAGAGAGTGCGGCGCTCTTCTTCCTGCATGCTGAACATGCGTCCGCTCAGGTGGCGGTTCTGCTGTAGCAGACTATGGATACGCATACGGTCGTGTACATACAGCCAAGCGAGCAATGCCAGCAGGAGGCTTGTGCCGACGCCGGCAAAGGCAACAATCTGCGAATCTCTTTTGTTCAGGCGGGCTTCAAAGGTGGGCTGGGAATGAATCACCATCGTCCAGTCATGGCCAAAAATATTGATGCGCTTGGCGGCCTGGAAGGCCGGGCCATCCGGCTGGATGCCATCTCGGCGGTCGTCAGCGTCATACATCAGCGTCTTATCCGATACTTCATTGCCGTCATAGATTTCAGTGTCGAGTTCGGCGATGCGCTCATCGAGAATGTCGGCCATCAGGTCGTTCATGCGGAAGATCGAAGTGGCCCAGCCGATGATGTTGGCGCGGCGTTCGGCCAGGGTGGCGTGCGGCATGCCGTATTTATAAACGGGCAGGTTCATCACGATACCGGCTTGCGGGTGCTCATCGGGTTCCAGCGTCAGCTTCACCTTGCCGGTGATGGTGGCGCTGTCAAGATCGCGCGCCTGTTCCTTGGCGGTGAGACGTTTTTCTTCTGAGCATGTGTCAAAGCCGAAGGAAGTCTTGTTGCGGCTGGTGAACGGTTCGATGTAGATGGTTCTTCATTAATTGCACTGTGAAAATTTCCACAATGCCGCAGAATTTGGTTTTCTAAAACCACCGACAACATCATGAAAGACACTGCCCTGTAC
>JAHFRC010000026.1 GCA_023259015.1 Nitrosomonadales bacterium
AGGATAATTTATAAGAGCATGGATAGGCTCATGCAGATGGCTTCCCCGGCAGGTGAGTTTCCTTGAATCCGTTTGGCTTTTTATCAGGCTGGAAGCCAGGGCCGCACGGCATTTTCCGTCCAGCGCCATAATGCCTCGGCCAGTTTGCGATCCAGCGCCATCGGCGCGGGCTGCACGGCGACGCAGTTGTCAAAGTATTTTTCCGAGATGCCTTTGGCTTCGGGCGAGGTGGCGAGATACACCGAGGTGCGTGCGCCAACCGCTACGCTATCGCCCTTCGCGCTGAAACCGGTGTGCAGCAGCTTGGTGTCGATCACGCCGGGGTGCAGGCTGTTGGAGGCGAGCCACGGTTCGCGCCGCGCCAGCTCGTTGGCGAACAGGGCGTCGGCGAGTTTCGAGTTGGCGTAGGCGCGATACGCATCGAAATGGCGCTCGCCATTCATGTTGTTGAAGTCGATTTGTCCGCGCGTGTGCGCAATCGAACTGACCGTGGCCACGCGCGGTTCTGGCGATTTTTTCAACAGCGGCAGCAGCAATACGGTGAGCAGGAAGTGCGCGATGTAGTTCACCGCCAGTGTCATCTCGAAACCCGCTTTTGAAATCCTGCGTTCGGTCATGTATACGCCGGCATTGTTGATCAGTGCATCCAGCCTGGGCAGGCGTGCCGTGAGGTCTTGCGCCATTAGCGCCACCGCATCGAGATTGGCAAGGTCGGCATGCGCCGTGTGCAGCACGGCGCCCGGTACGGCTTGCCGGATCGCATCGCGGGCGCGCTGCGCCTTTTCTGCGTTGCGCCCGTGCAGCACCACTGCATGTCCGCAGTTGGCCAGTTCCAGTGCGGTCTCCAGCCCTATGCCGTCGGTTGAACCGGTGACGAGGATAGTCTTCATGCTTACATGATGATATCAAAGCAGGCATAACTGCCTTCGTGCGGATCGATTTCGACTCGTTCCACCTGGGCGAACTGCGGGCCGCGATGCGCCCAGCGTACGATGGCATCCACTGCTGCCGGGTCACCCTGCACCGCAGCTTCCACCGCGCCGTCGATGCGGTTGCGCACCCAGCCTGCGACTCCAAGCCTCTGTGCTTCACGGCGCATCGAGTCGCGGAAGTACACGCCTTGCACGCGGCCATGGATCACGAGGCACAGGGTTTTTTCAGGGATAATTTGAGTTGCCATTTTTTCCTGCAATAGTTCGCGTATGGAATGGCGTGCTATTACGAAAAATCAGAGCTTGATTGCCGAGAATATTTTCCGCGCCAGGCTTCCTGTCGCCTCCAAAGGGTTTGCGCGGATCGCTTTTTCCTGCTCGGCCATCATCAGGAATAATCCGTCCATCGCCTTGCGCGTGATGTAGTCATCCAGCCTGGCGTCGCGCTTTTCCACCAGGCCGAGCTTTGCGCCCTTGCCGGCGAACTGGTCATACTTTTCTGCCAGTTTCACCTTCTGCATAGCCTTGATGATGATGGGTTTGAACTTGCCTGTCAGCCCATCTTCGGTGTTTTTGCGGAAGTATTGAGTGGCGGCGTCATCGCCGCCGGTGAGGATGCTTTTGGCATCTTCCACGGTCATTTTCCTGACCGCGCCGACCAGCAGATTTTTGGCTTCCGGTACGGCGGCTTCGGCGGCGCGGTTCATCGAAGTGACCAGCTCATCAGCATACTTGCCCATGCCGAATTTACGCAGCAGGCCTTCCATTTTCTGCAAATTTTCCGGAAGCGGAATGCGCACCTTGTCATTGCCGAGGTAGCCATTTTCTTTTGCCAGGTTTTTGACGGCGGTTTCCGCGCCCTGGGTGAGCGCCTGTTTCAGGCTGCCGACCTGATCCTTGTTGCTGAAGCTCGAAAGGTCGAGGGCGGATGCGCCGCCGGCGGCAAACAAAAGCCATGCCATGAAAATGCTGCGGATGAGGTTGCTTGATAACATGGTAAGCCTCCTGAATGAAAAGTTACCCCTTTCACACAGCACCCTCAAGGGAATGAGGTTGTAACAGGGCGTGAAGCTACTTTCTGCGCGGCGGCAACAGGTCCGTGATCGTCCCTTCGGCCATTTCTGCCGCAAAGCCCAGCGTTTCCGAGAGTGTGGGATGCGGGTGGATGGTCAGGCCGATATCTTCCATGTCCGCGCCCATTTCCAGTGCGAGCACTGCTTCTGCAATCAACTCTCCCGCATTGGCTCCGACGATGCCCGCGCCCAAAATGCGCCGTGTCTGCGGGTCGAGCAGTAATTTGGTGGCGCCGTCTTCGCGCCCGATGGATAGCGCGCGCCCCGATGCCGCCCACGGGAAATTGGCTTTCTCGTACTCGATGCCCTGCGCCTTGGCCTGAGTCTCGGTGAGACCCATCCAGGCGATTTCCGGATCGGTGTAAGCCACCGAGGGAATGGTGAGCGGCTCAAAGAAACTCTTGTGCCCGGTGATGACTTCCGCCGCCACCTTGCCTTGATGCACCGCCTTGTGCGCCAGCATCGGCTCACCGACGATGTCGCCGATGGCGTAGATGTGCGGCACGTTGCTGCGCATCTGCTTGTCCACCGGAATGAAACCGCGCTCGTTGACCGCTACGCCTGCCGCTTCCGCGCCGATATCACGTCCATTGGGGCGGCGCCCCACGGCCATCAGCACGCGGTCATACAGTTGCGGTTCGGGCGCTTTCTCGCCCTCGAAGTGTACTTTCAATCCCTTCTTCGATGCTTCAATCTTGCTGACTCTGGTCTTCAGGTAAATTGCTTCATAGCGTTTTTCGATGCGCTTCGCCAGCGGGCGCACCAAGTCGCGGTCCGCGCCGGGCATCAGGCCGTCGGCCAGCTCTACTACGCTGATTTTGCTGCCGAGCGCGTCATACACCGTGGCCATTTCCAAGCCGATGATGCCGCCGCCGATGACCAGCATGCGCTGCGGCACATCCTGCAGTTGCAATGCGCCGGTGGAGTCGATGATGCGCGGATCGTTGTAGGGGAAGCCGGGAATGCGCGCCACGCTGGAACCTGCGGCGATGATGGCATTATCGAACGTGATGGTCTCGTTGCCGTTCTTGGTTTCCACACTGATGCTATTGGGCGAAGTGAATTTTGCAACGCCATGCACCACCTGCACCTTGCGCTGTTTGGCCAGCCCGGACAGGCCGCCGGTAAGCCTGGCGACGACGCTTTCTTTCCATATGCGGATTTTACCGATGTCGATTCTGGGTTTATCGAAAGCCACGCCATGCTGCGCGATCTCTTCCGCTTCGGTGATCACCCTGGCGACATGCAGCAGCGCCTTGGATGGGATGCAGCCGACATTCAGGCACACGCCGCCGAGCGAGCCGTATTTTTCGACCAGCACCACCTGCTTGCCGAGGTCGGCAGCGCGGAACGCGGCGGTGTAGCCTCCGGGGCCTGCACCCAGCACCAGCACTTCGGCGTGCAGGACGCCCTTTATTATATTCACCGGAATATGCGCCTCGTGCGCAGGCGGTGTCTGTGTGGCGGGTTGAACGCCTGTCACTTTCGCTGGCGCTACCGCACTGCTTTCCAGCAAAAGAATCACGCTGCCTTGGGAAACCTTGTCGCCCACCTTGACCTTGACTGCCTGCACCACACCCGCAGCCGGGCTGGGCATGTCAAGGGTGGCCTTGTCGGTTTCCATCGAGATGAGCGATTGCTCTGCTTCCACCGCATCACCGGCTTTCACCAACACTTCGATGACGGCGACATCCTTGAAATTACCAATGTCCGGTATCTTGACTTCGATGATTTGGCTCATGGTTTCCCCAAGCATTTGGATTCGTCATTGATGGATTTAAACCCTTACCTGCCCGTTGCCCAGCACGATGAATTTCTGCGAAGTCAGCCCCTCCAGACCGACCGGGCCGCGCGCATGCAGCTTGTCGGTGGAAATGCCGATTTCCGCACCGAGGCCGTACTCGAAGCCGTCGGCAAAGCGCGTCGACGCATTCACCATCACCGAACTGGAATCCACCTCGCGCAGGAAGCGCATCGCCCGCGTGTAATTTTCCGTGACGATGCTGTCGGTGTGCAGCGAGCCGTAGGTGTTGATGTGCTCAATCGCCTCGCCGAGATTGGCGACCACGCGCACGCTGAGGGTCGGCGCAAGATATTCTGTGCGCCAGTCTTCCTCAACCGCAACTTTCATTTGCGGAATAATCGCGCGCGCAGCATCGTCGCCGCGCAGCTCAACCTTTTTATCGAGGTAAATCCTGCACAGCGGCGGCAATACTTTCGCGGCGATGCTTGCGTTCACCAGCAGGGTCTCCATCGCGTTGCACACGCCGTAGCGGTGCGTCTTGGCGTTGTCCGCGATGCGGATCGCCTTGTCGAGGTCGGCCTCGTCGTCTATGTATACGTGGCAGATGCCGTCCAGGTGCTTGATTACCGGGATGCGCGCCTCTTCGGAGATGCGCGCGATCAGGCTCTTGCCGCCGCGCGGCACGATCACATCCACGTAATCTTTCATGGTGATGAGTTCGCCGACTGCGGCACGGTCGGTGGTGGCGACCATCTGCACCGCAGCTTCCGGCAAACTGGCGGCGCGCAGCCCCTCGTGCACACAGGCGGCGATGGCCTGGTTGGAATAAATGGCTTCCGAGCCGCCGCGCAGGATGGCGGCATTGCCGGATTTCAGGCACAGTCCTGCCGCGTCCGCCGTGACGTTGGGACGCGATTCGTAGATGATGCCGATCACGCCCAGCGGCACGCGCATCCTGCCGACCTGGATACCGGAAGGGCGGTATTTCATTTCGCTGATTTCGCCGATGGGGTCGGCCAGTTGCGCAATCTGGCGCAATCCTTCCGCCATGCCGCGCACGGTTTTTTCGGTCAGCGTGAGGCGGTCTATCGAAGCGGCATCCAGGCCGTTGGCGCGTGCGGCCTGCACGTCCCTGGTGTTTTCCGCGATGAGCTGCGCGCTGCCGTTCAGGATGGCGGCGGCAATGGCTTCCAGCGCGCGGTTCTTCGCGGCGGTATCGGCCTGCGCCATGATGCGCGACGCGGCGCGCGCGCGCTGCCCGGTTTGCTGCATGTATGTTTTAATGTCTTCCATCGAATTTCTCTCACATGGAACGGGTCATGCATTTTACCGCAAGCTGGGTGGTAAAATGCGCGCCTTATTTAAGCGAAACCCCGCATGTCCGATATCCTGAAAAAAATCCTCGCCGTCAAAGCGCAGGAAGTGGCCGCCGCGCAAGCTGCCAAGCCGCTTGCGGCGATACGCGCCGAAGCAGCGCAGGCGGCGCCCGCGCGTGATTTTGTTGGCGCGATCCGCAGCAGAATCGCACAAGGCCAAGCTGCGGTGATCGCCGAAATCAAGAAGGCCAGCCCGAGCAAGGGCATATTGCGCGCAGATTTCAAACCGGCTGAGATAGCCGCAAGTTATGCCAAGCACGGAGCGGCTTGTCTGTCGGTGCTGACCGACGAGCAGTTTTTTCAGGGCAGCGCCGATTATTTGCAACAGGCGCGCGCGGCCTGTTCCATTCCCGTGCTGCGCAAGGATTTCATGGTGGATGTTTACCAGATTTACCAGGCGCGTGCGATGGGTGCGGACGGCATCCTGCTGATTGCCTCGGCGTTGAGCCTGGCGCAGATGCGCGAATTCGAGGCGCTGGCGCATGAGTTGAGCATGGGTGTGCTGGTGGAGGTGCATGACGCTGACGAGCTGGAGGTTGCGCTGCAATTGCAAACCCCGCTCATCGGCATCAACAACCGCAACCTGCGCACTTTCGAAGTCAGCCTGCAAACCACGCTGAATTTATTGCCGCGCATTCCTGAAGGCCGCATCGTGGTGACGGAGAGCGGCATCTTCAATGCGGAAGATGTGCGCCTGATGCGCTCACACCATGTGGATGCGTTTCTGGTGGGCGAAGCCTTCATGCGCGCGGTTGATCCGGGGGCGGAACTGGGGCGGGTGTTTGGTTCAAGCCTGGATTAACAATAATGCGGCGGATTCAAGTTCGAGGTGCAACTTTTGTAAGATTGTTTGGAGGTAAGCTGCGGTAGCATCGGAGCCTCTTAAACGACCAAGTAAAAGGAGCACAGATGAAGCGCTACAAGCAACTCACCAGCGAGCAACGATACCAGATTTCCGGTTTACTGAAAGCGGGTTGTAAGCAGTCGCAAATTGCCGTAATCCGTGGCGGCATGAATTTTCCACTTGGCGGTTCGCGGTTGGTCGTGGCCAGGAAATTATGAGATAAACCAGCCGAATCGTTGGCAATCCATGAATACCATCCGTCAATCGATTCGAGCATGGTAATGTGTGAGGCGCCAGAATACCGGCCTCAGTGGGCGGTGTTTTTCAGATTATGGAGAATGCAGCCGATAGATCAGTACGAAAGCTTACCTTAACAGTCGTGTGTTGAAAACGCTTGAAATCAAGTGCATAGAAAATCAAGGAAAATGAATTTACCCCCGTCACCTATCCGCAAGGGCCGTTTTGCACTCTTGCAGAAACTGAGTGGACAACCGGCATTTTCCGCCTTTATGATGGCAGCGGGAATCATCACAGCGTTCTGTCTCGCATTCAATCCGCGCTGGGAAACAAACGATGATGTAGGCATGTCCATGAGGGCCCACGGCTATGGGTATGTCGCCTATGGTTCTCCCAATCTTGTTTATTCCAATGTGTTATGGGGTTATCTGGTGCGCGCCATACCGGCTATCAATGGTGTGCTGGGTTATTCAATTGCCACACTGGCTGTATTGCTGGTGGCCGGATGGGCGATACTGTATTTCCTGTTGCGGTTTGGTGCGGGATATCTCACCGGTTTGCTTGCCATTATCTTGATTGTTGCGCGGCCAACACTGTTTCCTCAGTTCACGATGAATGCCGGCCTGTTGACTGTAGCCGCCGTCATCGGCTGGCAGGTTTATGCCAGGGTTGGAGGTGTCGGCAATCTGGCGGCTGCCTGCCTGCTTGCGTTCTTCGGTTATCTGATACGGGACAAGGAGTTTTTATTGGTACTCGGGGTGGCGTTGCCCTTGCTGCCCTGGCGCGCACTGCGCGAGTGGCGGCAGATGCAGGTCGCATTTTTGTTGCTGGGCATGGCGATTGCCTCGGCTGCGGCCTTTGACCACTGGTCATACAGCGGGCCGGAGTGGCAGAATTTTAAAGAAGTGAAAGCATCCATCACCAGCTTCGTCAACTACGGCGCTGGTAGGCAAATCAAACAACACCCGGAAATAATGGCGCGCCACGGTTACTCAAAAAATGATGTAGCCCTGATAAGCAACTGGTTCTTTGTTGATCCACAAATCGCCGACCCGAAATCCCTGAATGCGATGCTGGCGGAACTCGGCCCGCTTCCCATGCAGGAGGGCAGTTTCCAGTCCGGTATTACGGCCCTCAAGGCGCTAGCCGACCCAGTGTTGCTGCCACTCATCTTACCGGCGCTTCTTCTCCTTGTGCTGGCGCCATCAAGGGTGGTGATACTTGCCTGGATGCTATGCCTTGCGGCTTTGTTCGCCATAGGTATCATGGGGCGGCCCGGCGTATTGCGGGTGTATGTACCCTTGATAAGCCTGTTGTTTGCCGCGCCTCTCGTGCTCGGCAAGTGCAAAGAGGGCATAAGGCAAAAGATAACCGCACTGATACTCTTTGCCGCCTGCATTGGAAACGCTTATGTGCTCATACCCCAGGCATTGGAATCCAAACAAGAGATGCAACAAGCACAGAAAGATATCCATAGCCTTGGTGCCGGATTCTTCGTCAGTTGGGGAAGCGCCTTTCCATTCGAATCAGCATACCCGGTCTTGTCCAATGATATTGATTCCCGCAATATCAGGCTTTATGCGCTGAATACAGTTACTCTTGCTCCTTTTTCAGTGGCTACCGCAGAGCAGGCAGCGGGGCGTGGAATGGTGGAGCGTTTACGGACAGGAACAGGAATTCCAATCATACTCAGTAATGAGCAAATTGGGCTATTGCGCGTTTACTGCATGGAGCGGCTGAACAGCCAATTGCGTATTCTCAATGGATACGATACGCCGTTGCTGTCGGCTTACCAAATACGCTGTGAGAGACTGGCAGGTGGTGCAAGGTGAATTTACTGGGCAAATACTTTCATTTCCATGATGGTATGCTATTCACTCATATCCATCTGCTGGAATCAGGAATATTGCGGAAAGAATTTGCGTTTCGATGAAATGGCTCAAATCAAAAAAGGTAATGGCACTCGGCGTTTTCCTGATCGGGGCAATCATTGCTGCATTGACTATTAATACCCACCAGCAAGCGACAAGTGACAAGCTGCAGGCGACAGGCGATAACCCGGATTTCAAAGGCAAATGGGACTTCATTGCTGATCCGAAGCTCCCGAATGTCCTAATAATTGGGGATTCTGTTTCTATCAGATATACACGACCAGTACGCGAGCGATTGAGTGGGAAGGCAAATGTTTATCGGCCCATGTTCGACAAGAATCCAGTTAATTGCGGTGATACACGCATTGGCTTATGGATGCTTGATGAATGGCTGGGTGCGCAGAAGTGGGATGTAATCCATTTTAACTGGGGGCTTTGGGATTTGTGTTACCGGGGCCCGCAGCTAAGGGCGTTCGGCAATCCGGGAAAAACCAGCAATAAACTTCCAGCCCTGCTCGACGAATATGAGAAGACTGTCGGCGATCCGGATAAATTCAGAGGCAAGCTTTCAGTCCCACTCGCCGAATACGAGCAGAATCTCGACAAGCTCGTCACCCGCCTCAGAGCAACAGGCGCCACCCTGATTTGGGCGAGTACAACCGTTATTCCAGAAGGTGATGCAGGCCGTTTTGCCGGGGATGAAATAAAATATAACGAGGCGGCTGAACGCATAATGAAAAAACACGGCATCACCACGGGTGATTTGTATGCGCTGACGAAAAGTTTTTCTGGAAAATTTTCGGAGTATCCAAACAGCGTTCATTTCACAGTGATTGGATCGGAAAAAATCGCGGAACAGGTGGCGGAAACGATTAAACGGGCTTTGCCGACAGCCACCCAATAAACGACCCCGTGGCTTGCCACGGGGAATCACAAGTTAAATATTGGCTGGACAGTTTTGCAGGGTGCGTCCTGCAATCATCTTTGACATCAGCGGCGCGCTCAGTCTTGCCTTACGCAATCAACGTAATACTGGGTCTCGCCGTTTTCTTCCGCCACCAAGCCGTGGATATCGCTCTCGAAGCCGGGGAAATTCTTGTTGAAATTGCGCGCAAACTTGAGATAGTCCACGATGATTTTGTTGAAGCGCTCGCCGGGGATCAGCAGCGGGATGCCGGGCGGGTAGGGGGTGAGCAGCACGGCGGTGATGCGGCCTTCCAGGTCGTCTATCGGCACGCGGTCGATTTCGTCATGCGCCATCCTGGCGAAGGCGTCGGATGGTTTCATCGCCGGTTGCATGTCTGACAGGTACATTTCGGTTGTCATCTTCGCTACGTTGTGCGACTTGTAGGTGTCGTGGATCTGCTGGCACAGGTCGTGCAGGCCGATGCGCTCGTAACGGGGATAAAGTGCGGCGAATTCCGGCAGAATGCGCCAGATCGGCTGGTTCTTGTCGTAGTCGTCCTTGAATTGCTGCAAAGCGGTGAGCAGCGTGTTCCAGCGGCCCTTGGTGATGCCGATGGTGAACATGATGAAGAAGGAGTACAGGCCGCATTTTTCCACGATCACGCCATGCTCGGCGAGATACTTGGTGACCATCGCGGCGGGGATGCCGGTCTCGTCGAAGTTGCCATTGAGGTTGAGCCCCGGCGTGATGATGGTGGCCTTGATCGGGTCGAGCATGTTGAAACCGGATACCAGTTTGCCGAAGCCGTGCCATTTGTCGCCGGTTTTCAGCATCCAGTCTTCGCGCGAGCCGATGCCTTCTTCGGCAATTTTTTCCGGCCCCCACACCTTAAACCACCAGTCCTTGCCGAACTCCTCGTCTACCTTGCGCATGGCGCGGCGGAAATCCATTGCCTCGGCAATGCTTTCTTCCACCAGTGCCGTGCCACCCGGCGGCTCCATCATCGCCGCCGCCACGTCGCAAGAGGCGATGATGGCGTATTGCGGGCTGGTCGAGGTGTGCATCAGGTAGGCTTCGTTGAATACCTGGCTGTTCAGCTTGCGCGATTCCGGTTCGCGCACCAGTATCTGCGAGGCCTGCGACAGGCCGGCCAGCAGCTTGTGTGTGGACTGCGTGGAGAAAATCATGGATTCCCTGGCGCGCGGGCTGTTCCTGCCGATGGCATGCATGTCCTTGTAGAAGGCGTGGAAGGCCGCGTGCGGCAGCCATGCCTCGTCGAAGTGCAGGGTGTCAATCTTGCCGTCCAGCATCTGCTTCAGCGTCTCGACGTTGTACACCACGCCGTCGTAAGTGCTCTGCGTGATGGTCAGCACGCGCGGCCTCTGTGTCTTGTTTTTGATGAACGGGTTGGCGTCGATCTTGCGCTGGATGTTTTCCGGCTTGAATTCGTCCTTCGGGATCGGGCCGATGATGCCGTAATGGTTGCGCGTTGGCATCAGGAACACCGGCACCGCGCCGGTCATTATGATGGCATGCAGGATGGACTTGTGGCAGTTGCGGTCCACCACCACGATGTCATCCGGCGCGACGGTGGAATGCCAGACGATCTTGTTCGAGGTGGATGTGCCGTTGGTGACGAAGAACAGGTGGTCGGCGCTGAAAATGCGCGCCGCATTGCGCTCCGAAGCCGCCACCGGGCCGGTGTGGTCGAGCAGTTGCCCCAGTTCGTCCACGGAATTGCACACGTCGGCGCGCAGCATGTTCTCGCCGAAGAACTGGTGGAACATCTGGCCCACCGGAGATTTCAGGAAAGCCACGCCGCCCGAGTGCCCAGGGCAGTGCCAGGAATAGGAGCCGTCCTGCGCGTAATGCACCAGTGCGCGGAAAAACGGCGGCGCCAGCCCATCCATGTATGACTTGGCCTCACGGATGATGTGGCGGGCGACGAATTCCGGCGTGTCCTCGTGCATGTGGATGAAGCCGTGCAACTCGCGCAGGATGTCATTCGGGATGTGGCGCGAGGTGCGCGTCTCGCCATAGAGATAAATCGGGATATCGGCGTTCTTGAAGCGTATCTCCTCGACGAAGGCGCGCAGGGTTTTCAGCGCCGCTTCCGTCTCCTCTTTGCTGCCGCCACCGAATTCTTCGTCGTCGATGGACAGCAGGAACGCCGATGCGCGGCTCTGCTGCTGTGCGAACGAAGTGAGGTCGCCGTAGCTGGTGACGCCCAGCACTTCCATGCCCTCCTTCTCGATAGCTTCAGCCAGCGCGCGGATGCCGATGCCGCTGGCATTCTCTGAACGGAAGTCTTCATCGATGATGATTATTGGAAAGCGAAACTTCATGTTCATCTCCTTGAATGTTTGGAGTAGAGCGCTGCATGTCGCGCACAGTCAACATATCGTTCGGGGTTGAGCTTCAGTGGAGACTCATATTGACCGCAGGTCAATGTGATGTCGTAACTAAAACGGAACTTCATGGATTACTCCTCGCAGGAATAACGAATCGGGTTGGAATTACGGGTTGGCGCGGATTGTCGCAGATTTTGGTAAAACGTGTGAGGAGTCTACATTTTCGGGAGGGTAACGCCGTGCTGCCCCTGATATTTGCCGCCCCGATCCTTGTACGATGTCTCGCACACCTCATCGCTTTCGAAAAACAGTACCTGTGCCACGCCCTCGTTGGCGTAAATCTTCGCCGGCAACGGCGTGGTGTTGGAGAACTCCAGCGTCACGTAGCCTTCCCACTCCGGCTCGAACGGGGTGACGTTGACGATGATACCGCAGCGCGCGTAAGTGCTCTTGCCCAGGCAGATGGTCAGCACGCTGCGCGGGATGCGGAAATATTCCACGGTGCGCGCCAGCGCGAAGGAGTTGGGCGGGATGATGCAGTATTCGCCCTTCACTTCGACGAATGAGTTGGGGTCGAAGTTTTTCGGATCGACGATGGTGCTGTTGATATTGGTGAACAGCTTGAATTCGTTGGAACAGCGGATGTCGTAACCGTAGCTCGACGTGCCGTAAGACACGATACGCTTGCCATCCACTTCCTTTACCTGCCCCGGTTCGAACGGCTCGATCATGCCATGCTGCTCCGCCATGCGGCGGATCCATCTGTCCGACTTGATGCTCATATCACCCCTGCGGCTTAAGTGTTCTGCACCACGATCTTCGGGAACGCCGCGCTGTGATCCTGCGCCATGTCCGCAATCTTCACCGCCAAGCGCCGTGCGATCTGCTTGTATGCCTTGGCAATTGCGCCATCCGGATCAGCCACCACAGTCGGCTTGCCGGAATCGGTCTGTTCGCGGATGTGGATGTCCAAAGGCAGCGAGCCGAGCAGTTCCACGCCATAGTCCTTGCACATCTTCTCGCCGCCGCCCGCGCCGAAGATGTGCTCCTCATGCCCGCATTTGGAGCAGATGTGCGTGCTCATGTTTTCCACAATGCCGATAATCTTGATATCCACCTTTTCGAACATCTTGAGCCCCTTCTTCGCATCCAGCAGCGCAATGTCCTGCGGCGTGGTCACGATCACCGCGCCGGTTACCGGCACTTTTTGCGCGAGGGACAACTGGATATCGCCCGTTCCGGGCGGCAGGTCCACCACCAGGTAATCCAGCCCGTCCCAGCGGGTCTGGCGCAGCAACTGCTCGAGCGCCTGCGTCACCATCGGGCCGCGCCACACCATCGGCGTATCAGTGTCCTGGATCAGGAAGCCGATGGACATGGCCTGCAACCCATGCCCTTGCAGCGGCTCCATGAACTTGCCGTCGACCGAATCCGGCTGGCCGCTGATGCCCAGCATGGTAGGCTGCGAAGGGCCGTAAATATCGGCATCCAGCATGCCGACGCGCGCGCCTTCCGCCGCCAGCGCCAGCGCAATGTTCACTGCCGTGGTGGATTTGCCCACCCCGCCCTTGCCGCTCGCCACCGCGATGATGTTCTTCACCCCGTCCACCAGTTTCACGCCGCGCTGCGCCGCATGCGGTATCACCTTGCTGGTCACGTTTGCGGCAACCTTGCCCACGCCCGGCAGGCTGGCGCGCAGGTGGTTTTCCACCATCGCGCGTATTTCGTCCCACACGCTTTTTGCCGGGTAACCGAGCTGTATGTCGAGCGACACATCATTGCCGCTGATCTTGATATTCTTCACCGACTTGCCGCTGACAAAGTCTTTTTTCGTGTTCGGGTCGGTCAGTTGTTTCAGTGCGGCCTGTACGTCCGCTTCGGTAAAACTCATATGCTGCTCCATAGCTCAAAAATTGTTCGGGGCACGCATTCTACCCAAGATTCATCCTCACGCCTATAGTCCGAGTTTGCTACAATTGCCGCACTTTTAAAGGGGTTTCTCAAACATGCCGCGCAAGATACTGGTCACTTCCGCGCTGCCTTATGCCAACGGCAGCATCCACCTCGGCCACCTGGTCGAATACATCCAGACCGACATCTGGGTGCGCTTCCAGAATATGCAGGCGGATACAACCTGCCACTACGTCTGCGCAGACGACACCCACGGCACGCCCATCATGCTGCGCGCGGAGAAGGAAGGCATCACGCCGGAGCAATTGATCGCGCGGGTGGCGCAAGAACACCAAGCCGACTTCAAGGCGTTCCATGTGCAGTTCGATAACTACGGCTCGACCCACTCCGCCGAGACGAGAGAATTCTCCGAAACCATATACAAGAGACTCAGGGGCGCCGGGCTGATCGAGAAGCGCTCCATCGAACAATACTATGACCCGGTCAAGCAGATGTTCCTGCCGGATCGCTTCATCAAGGGCGAATGCCCCAAGTGCGGCGCAAAAGACCAATACGGCGACAACTGCGAAGCATGCGGCGCGGCCTATGCGCCGACGGAATTGAAGAACCCCTATTCCGCCGTATCCGGCGCCAAGCCGGAACTGCGCGACTCGGATCATTATTTCTTCAAACTGTCCGACCCGCGTTGCCAGCAATTTCTGCGCGACTGGACAACCAAAGGTACGCTGCAACCCGAAGCCGCGAACAAGATGCAGGAGTGGCTGGGCAGCGGGGATGAAAACAAACTCTCCGACTGGGACATCTCGCGCGACGCGCCTTATTTCGGTTTCAAGATTCCTGGCACGGAAGATAAATATTTCTACGTCTGGCTGGATGCGCCGATAGGTTACATGGGCAGTTTCAAGCAACTGTGCAACAAACAAACCCCTCCCAGCCTCCCCTTGTCAGGGGAGGAGCCGCCAACTCCCTCCCCTGACAAGGGGAGGGCTGGGGAGGGGTTGGGGTTTGACGACTACTGGAAGCAAGGCTCAGGTGCAGAGCTATATCACTTTATCGGCAAGGACATCTTATATTTCCACGCGCTGTTCTGGCCTGCCATGCTTGAAAACGCCGGCTTCCGCACGCCAACCAAACTGTTCGCGCACGGCTTCCTCACCGTGAACGGCGAGAAGATGTCCAAGTCGCGCGGCACCTTCATCACCGCCAAGAGCTACACGGATCACATCAAGAACACCGAATATCTGCGCTATTACTATGCCGCAAAACTGAACGGCACGATGGAAGACATTGATCTGAACCTTGAGGATTTTGTGGCGAAGGTGAATAGTGACTTGATTGGGAAGTACATCAATATTGCGAGCCGCTGTGCAAAATTCATTACAGAAATATTTTCTGGAAAACTTAGCGATAACCGAAATTGGTATCCTCGATTAGCCATACAGCCAAATACGGAAGACGACATTTTCCAAAAGCTCACAACACAAGCTCCTTTTATAGTCGAGTACTATGAGAACAGGCAGTACGGAAAAGCCGTTTCTGCGATTATGCATATGGCAAATATGGCAAATGTATTTCTTGATTTCCGCAAACCTTGGGTACTTGCGAAGAACATCGAAGATAGTGAAATACGGGAAGAGCTTCATCATGTTTGCACTATAGGGATAAATGTATTTCGACTTCTGACAATTTATTTGGCACCTATCCTACCCAATCTCTCCAGTCGAGTGGCTCGAGAATTATTTGGCATGGAACGTGACTTTGTATGGGGAGACATAAAAGCTTTTTCGCAGCAGATTAGCCCATACCAACACCTCATGACCCGCCTCGACCCCAAGCTCATCGAAGCGATGGTCGCCGACAATCAGGAAACCCTGCAACCTACACCGCAAGCACATTCCCAGCAACGTCACGCAGCACATCAGCAACATGAGGCGAAGAAAGAAGTGGCACTGGCAGAAAAAGATTTCGAACCGTTCATCAGCATCGACGACTTCATGAAGATCGACCTGCGCGTGGCGAAGATCGTCAATGCCGAGCATGTGGAAGGCGCGGAGAAGCTGCTCAAACTCACGCTCGACATCGGCGAAGAGAAGCCGCGCACCGTATTTGCGGGCATCAAATCCGCCTACGATCCGGAAAAACTCAAAGGGCGCATGACGGTGATGGTGGCCAATCTCGCGCCGCGCAAGATGAAGTTTGGTCTGTCCGAAGGCATGGTGCTGGCGGCTTCCGGAGACGCCCCCGGATTATTCATCCTCAGCCCGGATGACGGCGCGCAGCCGGGGATGCGCGTCAAATAAATCTGAGCGCTGCTATTTCTGCGTGCTGATCGCGGTGAGTATGCCCTGCAATATCGCATTGGGCGCGGGCGGGCAGCCCGGCACCACCACATCCACCGGGATGACATTTTCGACGCGACCACAGCAGGCATAGCTCTCGCCGAATATTCCGCCATCGCGCGCGCAATCGCCGATTGCCACCACCAGCTTGGGTTCCGGCGTGGCGTCGTAGGTGCGTTTGAGCGCCGTTTCCATATGCCGCGACACCGGCCCGGTGACCAGCAGCATATCCGCGTGGCGCGGGCTGGCAACGAACTTGATGCCCAGCCCTTCGATGTTGTAATAGGCATTGTTCACCGCGTGTATCTCCAGCTCGCAGCCGTTGCAGGAGCCAGCATCCACCTGGCGTATGGTCAACGCGCGTCCGAATGTGTCGAGAATTTGCTGCTGCAAGCGCTGCGCATTGACGCGTAGCGCTTCATCCGGCTGCGGCGCGGTTTCGGTCTTGATGCCGGTTTTGAAGATCTGTTTGATGATTGGATACATATTATGGGAGCCTCTACAAGTCGTGACCGGAATAGCTGAGATTGAACGATTTGTTGATCAGCGGGAAATCCGGCACGATGTTGCCCAACACGGCGTGTTCCAGCACTGGCCAGTTTTGCCACGACGGGTCATGCGGGTGCACGCGCGCGAGATTGCCCTCCGTATCGGTGTGGATCGCCACCACCACTTCGCCGCGCCAACCCTCGGCCATGCCGATACCGAAACCGTTGCCCGGCAACTTTTCCAGGGGTAGCGCCAGCTCGTCGCCATGCATCAGGTTCACCAGGATTTCGCGCTGCAAGCGCAGCGACTCGAACAATTCGTCGAAGCGCACGATCACGCGCGCGGCGACATCGCCGTTGCGGTAAGTCGCCAGTTGCACATCCAGTTTGTCATAAGGTGCGCAGGGAAACTGCACGCGCGCATCCCAGGCCTGCGAACTGGCGCGTCCGGCCAAGCCGCATAGCCCCAGTCGCGCAGCCAGCTTCGGTTCTACGCGCCCCGCGCCGATGAAACGGTCCTGCATCCCGGCGTGTTCATCATAGATGCCGCGCAGCAGGCGTACTTCCCGCTCCAGCATGGCGCATTCTTTTTCGATCACATGCTTGCTCTCGGCGGAAAGGTCGGCGGCAACGCCGCCCGGAATAATCTTGTCCTTAAGGTAACGATGCCCGAACAGCGCGGCATTGTTGCGCAACAACTGTTCCTTCAATATCCAGAATTGCGCGAAGCCGAACGAGAGCGCAACATCGTTGCCGAGGTAACCGAGGTCGCCCAGGTGGTTGGCAACGCGTTCGCGTTCCAGCAACAATGCGCGCAGCCATAGCGCGCGATCCGGCGGCGTCACATGGGCGATACTTTCGGCAGCCATCGAGTATGCCCAGGCGTAAGCCACTGCGCTATCGCCGCTCACCCGCCCGGCGAGCTTCGCGCCTTGTTGCAGGGTCATGCTCTCGAAAAGTTTTTCGGTGCCCTTGTGGGTGTAGCCCAGGCGCTCTTCAAGGCGCAACACTTTTTCACCGAGGATGGAAAAACGGAAATGCCCCGGCTCGATGATGCCGGCATGCACCGGGCCCACGGGGATTTCATGCACGCCTATGCCTTCCACCGGCACAAAAGGGTAAGCGTCCAACTCATCCGTGCGGCTCTGCGCAGCGTTGAAATCCTTGCGCAGCGGAAAGCTGCCGCCATGCCATGCGCCATGGCGCAACCATTTGCGGTGATCGCCGCCTTCATGCGCATAGATGCCGAGCAAATCATATACGGCACGTTGCATGCGATTGGCCGCCGGGAAAATGCGGCTGATGTCCGGATAGGCGGGGTGATCTTCTTCCAGCGGCAAATTCAGGCAAATCAGGCCGGTTTCGTTCACCAACAGCGTGTGCAGTGCAAAGCCTTGCTGTGTTGCGCGCCGGTCGCTTCCCCACAGCGCCACCAGGCGTCCGCCGCCATCGTGTATGTTTTGGCAAATCGGTTGCAAGTCCTGCGCCTGTATATCGCCCATCCAGGCAGGTGTCGCACCGGCAAGCTTGGTCAGTCGCAAATTCGGGTGGGTTATCGACATGGCTTATCCCAACAAGGCCGCCGCCTGGCGATACCAATTAGCCAGATAAGGCGGCATATACAGTCCGAGGATCAGCACCAGCAGCAGGTGCGTGAAGACCGGAATCAATGCCGGCGGGTGCGGCAGGCGGGACGCGGTGGTCTCACCAAACACGATGGGCTGCACCTTGCCGAAGATGGCGGCGAATGCAATGCCCAATGCCATCAGTAAAATCGGTGTCGTCCACGGGTAGTCGTGCATTGCCGTGGTGATAAGCAGGAATTCGCTGGCAAACACGCCGAACGGGGGTATGCCGAGTATGGCAAGCGTGCCCAGCATCAGCCCCCAACCCACGGTCGGACTGATTTGCAGCATGCCGCGAATGTCTTCCATCTGTTGCGTGCCGGCCTTTTGCGCCGCATGGCCGACCGCGAAGAAAATCGCCGACTTGGTCAGGCTGTGCATGGTCATATGCAGCATTCCGGCGAAGGTCGCCACCGGGCCGCCCATGCCGAAGGCAAACGTGATCAGCCCCATGTGCTCGATGGAGGAATAGGCAAACATGCGTTTGATGTCTTTCTGCCGTGACAGGAACAATGCGGCGACCACCACCGACAACAGGCCGAATCCCATCATCAGGTTGCCCGCAAAGTGCGTGCCAAGCGACCCATCCACCAACACCTTGCTGCGCATTACCGCGCATAGCGCAACATTCAGCAGCAGGCCGGAGAGCACCGCCGATACCGGCGTGGGGCCTTCCGCATGGGCATCCGGCAGCCAGCTGTGCAGCGGCACCAGGCCGATCTTGGTGCCATAGCCCACCAGCAGGAATACAAAGGCCAGCTTGAGCACGGTAGGTTCCAGATCAACCTTGACCTGGTTCAAGTGCGTCCACAACAAGGCGGTGCCACCCTGGCCGAGCACCCGCTCGGCGGCAAAGTACAGCAGGATGGTGCCGAACAGGGCGAGCGCAATGCCCACGCCGCACAGGATGAAATACTTCCAGGCCGCCTCCAGGCTGGCAGGGGTGCGGTACAGGCTGACCAGCAAAACCGTGGTCAGCGTCGCCGCCTCCATGGCCACCCAGATGATGCCCATGTTGTTGGTAGTCAGCGCCACCAGCATGGAGAGAGTGAACATCTGGTACATGCTGTAATACAGGTGCAGCCTCGGTGTGCTGAGCTTGCCATGATCCTGCTCGACGCGCATGTAGGGGCGCGAGAACAGCGAAGTGGTGAATGCCACAAAAGCGGTCAGGGCAACCAGGAATACATTGAACTGGTCAATGAAGAACTGCTCATTGAATGCAACTTGCGGCCCGGATTCAACCACGCGCACGGTCAATGCCACGGATGCGACAAAGGTGCCGCCGCTCATCAGCGAATTCAGTTCCGCCGCCCATTTGCGCGAACCGAACAGGGCCAGCAGCAGCCCGCCCAGCAGCGGGGTCAGCAACAGCGCCATGAGCTGCATGTCAATCATCACGGAGTTTTTCCATGTGGGTAATATCGAGGCTGTCGAAGGTTTCGCGAAGCTGGAAAAAGAAAATGCCGAAGATGAAGGTGCCGACCAGCACGTCCAATGCGATGCCCAGCTCAACCACCAATGGCATGCCGTGTGTGGCGCTGGTTGCGGCAAAGAACAGCCCGTTTTCCATGGCCAGGAAACCGACCACCTGCGGTACGGCCTTGCGCCGCGTCAGCATCATCAACAGCGACAGCAGTACGCTGGCCAGCGCGATGCCGATCAAACCGCGGGTGATGCTCTCGGAAAGCTGCGAAATCGGCGCGGCCAGGTTGAAGGCAAAAATCACCAGAGCGATGCCGACCAGCATGGTGGCCGGGATGTTGATCAGCGTTTCCACATCCCATTTCACGTTCAGCTTGCGGATCAGGCGATGCAACAGCCAGGGCAGGATCAACACCTTGAGCAGCAGCGTCAACGCCGCGGAGTAGTACAGATGATGCTGCGCCGTGGAATAAGCCACCACGAAGGTGCTGACCGCCAGCACCAACCCCTGCCAGGCAAACAGGTTGATCAGGGACAGTATGCGGCGTTGCGACAGCATGGCGAAGGCAATCAGCAGCAGGACGGATGCGAGCAGGTTGATGATTTGTGTGGTGAACGGAATGGGCATGTCATGCACCCAGCAGGAAATGGATTAACAGTCCCAGCACCGCCAGCAAGAACGCCGTACCCAGAAATTCCGGCACACGGAAAATACGCATCTTGGCGAGGAACGTTTCCAGCAAAGCCAAACCGGCGCCGGCCAGCGCCAGCTTCGTCAGCAAAGCGGCGATGGCCAGCGGCAGTGCGCCCCAGTTGCCCACTTCGGCGATGCCATGCGGCAAGAACAGGGCAATGCCAATCGAAATATAGGCGAGCAACTTGAGGCTGCTCGCCCACTCCACCAGGGCCAGGTGGCGCGCCGAATATTCCAGGATCATCGCCTCATGGACCATGGTCAATTCCAGATGCGTGCTGGGATTGTCCACCGGGATGCGCGCATTTTCGGCCAGCAGCACGATCACAAAAGCCAGCCCGGCAAAGGCCAGGCTCGGGTACAGCACGAACTCATGATGCGCGAAGGTATCCACGATGTGCGGCAACTGTGTCGAATGGCTGATCAGCGAAGAGGTGAAGAACACCATCAGCAGGGCCGGTTCTGCGAGGAACGACACCAGCATCTCGCGCCGCGCGCCGAGTGACCCGAATGCCGTGCCGATATCCATCGCGGCCAGCGAAATGAACACCCTGGCCAGGGCAAACACACCGACCAGCGCGATCACATCGGCGGCGGGCGAGAACGGCAAATCCACCGCAATGATGGGAATGATGGCCGCCGCCAGCCACATGCAACCGAACAAGATATACGGCGTGGCGCGAAACAGCGGCGAGGCATTGTGCGCCAGTACCGCATCTTTATGGAACAGTTTGCGCAGGCTGCGGTAGGGTTGCAGCAAGCCGGGCCCGCTGCGGTTTTGCAGCCAGGCGCGGCATTGGCCCACCCACCCCATCAATAACGGCGCGAGCATCACTACCAGCAGCGACTGGCAAAGCTGGAAGAGGATGCCGAGTGTTTGATCCATGGCCATCATACAAACGCGAGCAACACCAGCAGGGTGGCGAAGGTATAGGTCAGGTACAGGTGGATGCGGCCATGCTGCAACAGCGATACCCATGAAGATAATTTTTCAGTGATATGCTTGACCGGCAGATAGAGCGCGAACCAGATGCGGTCATCGCTGCGGCCATGATAGCGCGGGTGCGTATCGAAAGCGCTCGGCAACTCGCTTTCAATCTTGAAGAATGGCTCGAAAATGCGCCGGATCGGCTGGCCGAATCCTTCGGCGGTATCCTGCATGCGCGCAGTTTGCGCCGGGAAACCGCAGTCCCATGCCGGGCCGCGGCGCAACCGGCCATGATAAAAATGGCGCACCGCCAATAGCGTCACCAGCATCACTCCCAGCACCGCCAGCAGGAAATACACCGGGCTGTAGCTGGCGCGCTCAACGTCCACCGGCGCGAGGAACAGCCAGTTGCTGGTTGAATTGCCAAGGCCCTGTCCGACCAGCATTTGCGTGACCGGATCGAGTTGCCGTATCACAAAAACCGGCGCCAGTCCGAGCGCCACGCAACCGAGCGCCAGCCAGCCCAGCCCGGTGCGTTCCCAAGTACCCGCATCGTGGGCATGCTCCAGCGCTTTCTCGCGGTGCTGCCCGAGGAAAATGATCCCGTAAAATTTTACCATCACATAGGCAGCCAGCGCCGCAGCCAGCGCAATCACGGCGGCGGCCACCGGAATCAACATGTTGATATAGCTGTTCGGCAAGCCTGGGGACAGCAGGAAGGCTTGCAACAACAGCCATTCCGAGACAAAGCCATTGAACGGGGGCAGGCCGGATATGGACAGCACACCGATCAGCATCAGCGCCGCGGCCCATGGCATCTTGCGGATCAGCCCCCCCAGGCGCCCCATGTTGCGCTCGCCGGTCGCATGCAGGATCGAGCCTGTGCCGATGAACAGCAAGCTCTTGAAGAAGGCGTGATTCAGGCTGTGGTACAACGCCGCAGTGAGCGACAAAGCTGCGAGTGCATCCTTGCCATAGGCGTGGAAGATGATGGTCAAGCCGATACCCACCAGCAACAGCCCGATATTCTCGATTGAAGAATAAGCAAGCAAGCGTTTCATATCGCCCTGCACGGCGGCAAACATCACCCCAAAAACTGCGGTAATCAGCCCCAGCGCCAGCGCTAGCACACCCCACCACCACAGTTGCGTACCCAGCAAATCGAAGGTGACGCGCAGGATGCCGTAGATTGCGGTCTTTAACATTACGCCGCTCATCAGCGCGGAAATCGGCGATGGAGCGGCGGGGTGGGCCTCGGGCAGCCACACGTGCAGCGGCAATACACCGGCCTTGGCGCCGAAGCCGAATAACGCCAGCAAGAACGCTATCGACGACCAGAATGCGGATAGGTGCGCTTCGCGCATGGCCGCAAAGGTGTATGCGCCGATGCCGTGCCCGCCTTGTATCACGCCAAAGCTGAGCAGAATGCCAATGGCGCCGACATGCGCAACCAGAAGATACAGAAAGCCCGCCTTGCGGATATCGGGAACATGATGGTCGGTAGTCACCAGAAAATAAGAGGACAACGCCATGGTTTCCCATGCCACCATGAACATATAGGCATCGTCGGCCAGCAACACCAGGGCCATGCTGGCAAGGAACACATGATATTCGAGACATAACAGGCCGAGCGTATTGCCAGCCATGGAGCGAAAATAACCGGCGCTGAACAGCGATACACCAAACGACGCGCCTCCCAGCAGGATCAGGAAAAATGCGGCGAGCGGGTCGAGACGGAGGTGCAGGGGTAGATCAGGCAGGCCGAGCGGCAATACGGCAACATCGGGAGCTGCATCGAGAGCCCACAAGCCCGTTCCGGCAAGAGCGAGCGCGCCGAGAGCGCCGAGAGGAAAAATAATGCGGGTAATTAGTTGCGGAGTGCGATGCAACGCCAATCCGAACAACCCAAATGCCAGCCACAGCAGAATCACTACGCCGGCTACATCCAATGGCAGAATATCAAGCGCGTTCATACTGGCTTACCTGCCAACCTTTCGCAATAAGTGCATTTCCGGAAGTGCGCAATTTTACTACTTATAAGGCATGCGGCTCAATATTAACTGTTGCGGCTGGTGTGATAGTGAGTGCCGGTGTGCGCTTGCGCCAACAACGTTTTTAACCAGCTATGCCTCAATCCTTGGTTACCTATCCATTGCCGGAATCGGCCATCTTCTTCTTGTCCGTCTATTTCTTGTAAAGACCCGGCCTGAATTTCTGTTCCACAAGGAAGAAAGTAATCGTGGATAAGGTTAGTGTGTAAATAACAACCAAACCAAGCAGCATGAGGTTGGCCACGAGCCATGCCGGGAAAGCCCCATGGGCATTTTGGGAATACGTCATAACATAAAACCCGAGATAGTCTGGATTATGCATGATTGATTTTATTATGGGGTAATGCCAAAGGTACACCCCATAGGAAATCTGCCCCAGCCAGGTTAAGGGTATCCCTACTGTTTTTGTAATTCTTGAGTGGTTGGCATGCATAGGAAGTTCCAGCAATACAATTGAAAGAACCGCAAATGCGCATAAGGACACTTGCGCCAGGAACGGATGCCCGTCATTGCGAAGAACCCAGTAGGAAACTGATGCTGCGGCAAAGCTGAGGAAACCCAGGAGGCGAAAAAATAGATTGCATTTCAAATTGAGTTTCTTGTGAAGAAAGAGGATTAGGTAATTCGCAAGAAATCCGCTCATGAATATCCATGTGTGCGCAAATATTTTTGCAAAACTGTTTTTCTGCTGAGACGATGCCCAGTATGCATAAGCCCCCATAGCAAAAATTGATATCAGCAGCGGTATGAAATTATGCTTGCTGTAGCGATAGAAAAACCAGAAAAGCAGGGGGCAAAGCAAATAATATTGCATCTCATACGAAATGGACCAGGTTACGAAATTTAATTTGACGGGAGTTAAATTGTTAATAAAAAATATGTCGCCAAGTAAATTGGTCCAGTTCACCCCTATGAAGTAAGACCAGTCACCCGCCAACGCCATGAGGATTAGCAGGTTAAAGTAAAACAGGGGGGCGATTCTCAAGAACCGGTTCTTGTAAAAGTGATAGGTGCCCTTACGGCTCAGCTCATATCGCCCGAGCAGATAAATCTTCCCCATCAAATAGCCTGACAGGGCAAAGAATATCAATACAAAATTTACCGCATTCAGTGGCCATAGAATATCTGAAATGATAATGCCCAAGTCTGTATCTTGAAGATACGGTTTTATATAAAAACCATTTTCAATAAACCATGGGTTGCTTATGTCAATGGTATGAATAAGCAAGACGCCGAAAGCGCATAGGCCGCGCAATATTAATAAGTTATCAATTCTTGATGGATGGGCAGAATCGTTCATTACCAGTTACTTCTAAAGATTTTCACTCAGGCAGCAGTAATGCATCTGGAATAAGAATA
>JAHFRC010000073.1 GCA_023259015.1 Nitrosomonadales bacterium
AAGACATTGGCTTCTTGCCGGGCACCGAGGAAGAAAAAATGACGCCGTGGATGGGCGCACTGGACGACAACCTGGACGTGCTCAACAAGCCAGATGAGGAAAGCGGCGAATGGGGGCGCGCCGCCACTCGCGACCTGATCCGCAGCCGCATCAAAGTGAAGTCGCTGAATTTCATGCGCGGCCGCACCTTCATAAAAAAGTACTTGATTATCGACGAGGCACAAAACCTCACCCCAAAGCAGATGAAGACGCTGATCACGCGCGCCGGCCCCGGCACCAAGGTAGTGTGCCTCGGCAACATCGCGCAGATCGACACACCCTACCTGACCGAAGGCAGCTCCGGTCTGACTTACGTGGTAGACCGCTTCAAGGGCTGGGAGCATAGCGGGCATGTCACCTTGATGCGCGGCGAGCGTTCGCGCTTGGCCGATCACGCAGGCGAGGTATTGTGAAAAACCTCTGTACAACTGCTACGCTTGATGATGCTTCGTCGCGAGCCAGCTTAAAATCCTCATGTATTAATATACACACTCCGGTTTCCGCCGCCTCGCTCCTTGCCTGATCTGCGCTCGCTACGTTGTACAAAGGTTTTTATGAGTCATGAAAAAATTAAATCTGACGCCGAATGGCGCGATGAACTTACGCCAGAACAGTACCATGTGTGCCGCCAGTGCGGCACCGAGCCGCCGTTCACCGGGCAATATTGGGATTGCACTGATGCTGGAGTTTACCGTTGCGTATGCTGCGGCAATCCATTGTTCGATTCAGAAGCCAAGTTTGATTCCGGCTCCGGTTGGCCAAGCTTCTGGCAGGCAACAAAAGAAGGTGCATTGAAATTGCTGCCCGATAACTCGCACGGTATGGAACGCATCGAAGTACGCTGCGCAAAATGCGACGCACATCTCGGCCATATGTTTGAGGATGGCCCCAAGCCTACAGGGCAGCGCTACTGCATCAATTCTGCGTCACTTGCACTGGACAGAAAGTAAACCATGAAACTGCTGTTCGACCTATTTCCCGTCATCCTGTTTTTTGCCGCCTACAAATTTTTTGGCATCTTTGCCGCCACTGCCACCGCGATTGCCGCCACCGTCATGCAAGTAGTATGGGTAAAGTGGCGGCACGGTAAGGTGGATATCATGCTATGGGTAAGTTTCGGCATCATCATCGTTTTTGGCGGCGCGACTTTGCTGTTGCACGATGAAACTTTCATCAAGTGGAAACCCACCATCCTGTACTGGGTGTTCGCCACTACGCTGCTGTGTTCCAACCTGTTTTTCAAGAAGAACCTGATGCGCGCCCTGATGCAGGAAAAACTTACGCTCCCGGCCAGGGTGTGGAACCACGTCAATCTGGGCTGGAGCTTGTTTTTTGCCACTCTCGGAGTGGTCAACCTGTATGTTGCATTCAATTACCCCACCGATACCTGGGTCAACTTCAAGCTGTTCGGCGCCACCGGTTTGATGCTGGTGTTTGTGGTATTGCAGGCTATGGCGCTTGCGAAGTATATCGACGAAGACAAGGAAAACAACTGATGGGTACCTCTAAAAACCCACATTTCATCCCAACTGCTGCGTTGTGGCAGCAAGGTAAGCAGGCAACCCGCATAGCGGATGCTTGCAAAAAATTTCTTGCTTACATATACCGCACATGCGGCGCGGCGAAATTTTTTCCACGCCTTGCATTGGGGCGGACTCTGAATTTTTAGGAGCACCCAGATGCTTTATGCCATTATCGGGCAGGACATCCCGAATAGCCTGGAAAAACGCCTCGCGGCACGACCTGCGCATGTGGCGCGGCTGCAAGCCTTGCAGGAAGAAGGCCGCCTGATTCTGGCCGGCCCCTTCCCTTCCGTGGACGCAAACGATCCCGCCTCGGCAGGGTTTTCCGGCAGCCTGATCCTGGCGGAATTTGCCGCGCTGCCGGACGCCGAGGCATGGGCGCAGGCAGATCCTTATGTGACCGCCGGGGTATATGCACAAGTCACGGTCAAACCCTTCAAGAAAGTTTTCCCGGTATGAGCCGCGAGGAGAGGATGCGCGCACGGCTGATCGTGTCGGCGCAATTCGCCGGCAAACCTACCGTGGCAAGGCGCCGTATGGTATATTCTGCGCTTGGGGAGATGCTGAAGAGATGCATGCGCTGCATATTACTGCCAACACGCCAGATGAAACACACTTTAACATTATTCAACAAGGACTGAACCATGCAAAAAATTTACAAACTGGCTGCCACCGCCATATTAGGCACAATTGTCGCGGGCTCCGTTTATGCCGAAAATGGATCTGCCGCAAACAAAACAGCCGCAATTGTAAATGGAATACCCGTTCCTTATGAACGTGTGGAGTTGCGCGTCAAAGTTGTCGCCACACAAGGCCAGCAGGACACCCCCGAACTGCGTAGCGCCATCCGGGAAGACTTGATCAACATCGAATTGATGTCGCAGGAAGCCCTCAAGAAAAATTTAGACAAACAACCAGAAACTATCCAGCAGTTGGAATTGGCCAAGCAAACCGTGCTGGTTGGCGCATTCGTGCAAGACTACGTGAAGAACCGCCCGATTGCCGAAAGCGAGCTAACGCAGGCGTATGAAAACCTGAAAAAGAATCTGGGAAACAAGGAATACAGCGTACGCCACATCTTGGTTGATAAGGAAAGTGAGGCAAAATCCATCGCTGCAAAACTGAAGAAGGGCGGAAAGGATGGCAAATTCGACAAGCTGGCAGAAGCCAACTCCAAGGATGCCGGCTCCAGGGAACATGGCGGGGATTTGGGATGGATTCCTGTTGGCAACATCCCCAGCGCTTTTGTAAAGCCCTTCAGCGATGCGCTGATGAGCCTGGTCAAGGGGCAGATAAGCGAGCCGGTGCAATCGCAGTATGGCTGGCACATCATAAAACTGGATGATGTGCGCGACCTGAAAATGCCTTCTTTCGAGGAGATCAAACCGCAAATCACGCAGCGCATGCAGCAACAAGCGGTGCAAAACCTGATTGCCGAATTACGTGCCAAAGCGAAGATCGAATAAATTCGGATTATGCCATGAAATAAAAAGGCAGCTTTGGCTGCCTTTTTATTTTCAGCAACAAACAGCAATCAAGCAGCCACGCGCTTCTTGAACTCGTTGGTGCGGGTGTCGATTTCGATCTTGTCGCCGATTTCACAGAACGCGGCCACGGGCAGTTCCATGCCGGTATTGATCTTGGCGGGCTTCATCACCTTGCCGGAAGTGTCGCCGCGCACTGCAGGTTCGGTATAAACAATTTCGCGCACAACCGTGTTAGGCAATTCGACCGAAATCGCCTTGTCATTGTAGAACACCACTTCGCAGGGCATGTTGTCCTCGATGTAGTTGATGGCATCGCCCAGGTTATCCTTTTCCACTTCGTACTGGTTGTACTCGACATCCATGAATACGTACATGGGGTCGGCAAAATAGGAATAGGTGCATTCCTTGCGGTCGAGAATGATCTGGTCGAACTTGTCATCGGCTTTGTAAATGGCTTCGCTTGGCGCATCGGTGAGCAAATTCTTGAACTTCATTTTGACCACCGAGCCGCTACGGCCCGACCGGCTATATTCGGCCTTCTGGATTACTAATGGGGCATCGCCAACCATCACGACGTTGCCTGCACGGAGTTCTTGAGCAATTTTCATCTTGGTCTGCCTGAAACAAAAAATTAAGAGGCGCGGATTTTACCAACTTCACGGAAAAAATCCAGCAACTTCAAAGCGAGGTTGCTGGCGGAAAGCTGTTGCGCCCATGAATACGCATGCTGCCGCAGCATAGACCGGTGTGACTGAAAATCGTTCCATGCCTGCCCTGGGCTGGCCGGAGCAGCCTGTCCTGAAGCTGGTTCGCCATTCCAATCCTCCCACAGCCTATGCAGCGCCTGTGCTGCATCCGGCGGCAGACTGGCGCAATACAGGTTCATAAAAGCACGCAGCTTCTGCATGTGCACGCCGTCGTGCTGCCGGTAGATATGCCAGATGAAGGGCTTGCCCGCCCACTGCGCCCGCACGCAGGAATCCTCGCCGCGCACGAAGTTGATGTCGCACGCCCACAGCAACTCATCGTAGCGCTCCTGCTCCACAAACGGCAATACGCGCACCTCCAGATTGCCGCGCTGGAAAGCATCACCCGGCGCAGCTTGAGTTTGTCCGAAAAATGCCGCCACCTGCGGCAGCGTACGGCCTTCCGGCACAAGACAGCAAACAGGTGCGCTGCCCGCCGCCCACGCGGTGAACAATTCAGGCAGCACAGGATTCTCGTAACAGAATAGCGACACGCGCGTCTCATCCGGCTTGGGCGGCGGCATATCGAGCGATTGCCAGTAGGCGGTGATGGCTTGCGCATCATTCTGAAAGGCATCGCGCCGCGCCAGCAGATCGCGCTCCAGCAACAGCCCACCGGTTTGAGAAGTAAAGCCGGGAAAGAAAAAATATTTAACCAGCGGCAGCGATGGGTGCGGCGAAGGCAGGCCATGGCAGTCCGCCACCCAGTCTTCCGCGCTCAGGTATTCCAGATTGATCCACACCGGCTTGTGCTGCTGCGCCGCCATCGCCGCCACATAACTCTGCGGCAGCTCACAGGCAAACGCCTCGATCACCAGATGCGCAGGCGCCGTCTCAGGAAAAGCAGGACTCCAGTGCCTGATCTTCACGCCATGACTGTGTTGCGCCGGTAGTTCAGGATTTATTTCCGGGCACAGCCTGCGCAAGCTCACCAAATCGTCCACCCACAGCCGCACCGCCATGCCGTGCTCATTCGACAGTTGTTTTGCCAGACGCCAGCACACGCCGATGTCGCCGTAGTTATCCACCACGGTGCAGAAGATATCGCAGGTAACAAGCTGGCTCATTCAAACAATCTTGCACGGAATGACGGTGTCCTCATCGAAGCCATACACCGAGCACAAACGATGATAGCCGTCCGCGATCACAACCTTGCCGTTGGCTTTATCCCGCACCAGCAGCAACGGCGAGAGCGCGTGCCCCGCCAGAATTTTCTTGCGGTCTTTTTCCACATGGGAATTGCTGACCCCCAGCAAAGACAAACCGGAAGCCCTGAAAATATCCTTGGCCTTGAAGCTGGATACGGGCACCTGTTTCAAGCGCAAAACAAGGTCGGCTGTGGTTTGCGCATCATGGATCAGCCCCAGATAAGATTCCGCCGCAGGATAATTATGCTCCTCGGGCATATCCAGCCATTTGATTTCGGTTTTATTTTCCATATATACCTCCTGATTGGACAAGCTGTATGCTCGCTCTCTGCGCAACGCCTATACGGAGCAGCAGATACCACAAGCAAACAGTTTACTCATTCGGTCGCAATCTCATACATCCAGTATTGAAACGCAACGTGACCAGCAACAATCGATCCACTCCAGCCATTCACATTTTCTGAAAGCGGCCATTCAAAATTTTTATGCGGAAGCTGCATCCCATTCTATAAAATCAAAACATCCTACCTTCCTTATCTATCCCAGGCATAGTTACACGCGATAAAGGAATAAAGAAACAAAGAGTAGCTGCCATTTCATTGCAGCGTTCTTGCGAGACGGAAACCACCATTGCTGCCCCACAACCTGTACCAATAAATGGGGTTTGCCCAAGCAATCGCTGCAATCGACGGTAGCAAGCTCAAGGCTGTCAACAACCATGGCAAGAATTTCAACAGCGCGAAAAATATTTATCTTTTAAATTAATGAATCTCTTCTCCATGAATTCGTAACTAACCATGCTGATCATTACCGTAACCGAAAAAGATATTAATATCCGCACAATTTCCGGATAGCTGCGCATCAGTTCATTTACCAGCCATAGAACCGGAAAATGAAATACATACAGGCCGTAGCTGATGGTGCCCAAGTAAACCAGCAATGGGTTCTCGAATAATGCGGGCATGAAGGCCTTGTCCCGCACATGAACCAGCACGTATGCAAACATCAGGTTCACAGCCGAATATCCCCAGACATATTTGTATGAATCATACATGAATTGCCCATAGCCAAGCCTGTCCCAAAGAATCTCCCCCTCCGATAACCAGCTTGTTATCATGCCCAGCGCAAGCACGAGCAATATGGATACCCACACCAGATGACCCGGCCTGCTTTTTCCATACAGGGCAAAGTAACCTCCCACCGCAAAGGCATCCAAGTGTGAAAAAGGCAGGACGTAAATATCAAGATCAGCACCCAAAACACCCACAGGAAGCATGTGCGCATCAATACCTCTCATCAGCAGAAAGCGCATTAATGGCCCAGCCGCGATCACCAGCAATAAAAACCTCTTCAGGTAGTCAGGCGGAATAAAGAATATCGCCAATGGCCATACCAGATAGAACTGCTCTTCTATCGCCAGAGACCAAAAATGTGTGGCCAAGGGTGTGAATTCGAAATAATTGCTTACATGAAAAAAGTCGTAGGTATATGTTGCTGTCCATGGCAAACTTTCGATGAATACATCAAAGTTCGTAAGAATGGATTCATCCATTGGGATGGAGTGTCCATACTTGGATATTGCAAAAAAAGATATGGCTGCAACTATAACCAGGTATGCATAGTAGAGCGGGAATATCCTGAATGCGCGCCTACCATAAAAGTGGATAAAGAAATCCTTCATGTTCAAGCTGGATTTCATGTCTGCCAATATGGGGGTCAGCAAAAATCCGGACAAGACAAAAAAGGCCATGACACCAATATAGCCGCCGCCACATCTACCTATGTGAAACAAGAAAATGGCAAAAAAAGCCAATGCCCTGAAGGAGGTTAGACCCTTATTCATATATCCGGCCTGTGTAGTTGCATGTAGCGGGACAAACTCCTTCCATGAATCTAGTGCATTCAAAAACTGGGCACTTGCCTTCACCGGTGTAACAAGCTTTTAGAAATTCCATTTTTTCATTCCGCACGCAACGCCTCCACCGGATCCATCAGCGCCGCCCTGCGCGCGGGCATCACTCCGGCGACAAGTCCGATCACTACGGCGCTGCATTCCGCCAGCACCGCGAAGAATA
>JAHFRC010000074.1 GCA_023259015.1 Nitrosomonadales bacterium
CTTCACACGCTTTACGCTTTTTGCCTGCGCTGGCAGAGACTCTGTCTTCTGCTTTGGTTCTGCACCGGCATTTTGCTTCAGTTCCACGCCAGGAAACAGCGCCAACACTTGCCGCCCCTGTGTCCCTTCCAATACCACTCCTCTTTCATTGACCTCGATCAGCCTGATATTGCCAAGTTTCGCGCCTAATTCGATAGTTTGCCCATTGATGATGGCCGCCCGGCGGGTGGGAGAAATAATGATCGATTGTAACCTGTTAGCCTCCGCCACGGCAGCCTGTTCACCCGCGGCCTGAGGAGCGCTGACCTCGGCGGGCGGGCGTGTAGGGTCAACCAGCACTTGCGCATAGGCACTGCCGGCAATGACCCACAGCAATGGAAGCGCCCAGAAATAGCCGCCTCCAGAAATTGGCGCTTTCAAATCTGTAGCCATGACTTGTCCAGGCTCAACGTGTAAAGGGTCAGCGTCAGTTCCACCGCAGGATATTGCGCCACATTCATCTTGGCTGTCCCCCAAAACATTTTGGTCGGCAATTGCTCAAGCGTTGCCAGGTATTGCATCAAATCCAGATAACTGCCGCGCACGGTAATTTGCACACCATGCTTGAACACCTGCTTGTCCAGTTCTGCCGCCGCGTTTGCCGCGGCAATGCCTGCCCCCTCCGGTTTGCCGGCCGCTTTCTCGACCAATGGAGCGGCCGCTATGGTTTGCAGGTTAACCAGTTGCAATTTGCCATTTTTACCGAGTACCAGCCCCAGAAGATCGGCCATTTTTTCCGGTGCCACCAGGCGGTCACGACGGCTTTGCAGGTAGGTATCTCCATCGGCAAGTTGCTGCCTGATCTGGCCCAGGCGCTGGCGCAATGGCGAATTCGCATCATTCTTCCTGGCTTGCAGCGAGGACTCGATTTGCGCCCGTATTTCCTTCATCTTCTCCTGTTGCTGAGTCACCTTGGCGTAGAGTTTCTTCTGCTCGGCCAGCAAAGGGTCAATGAATAGCACTTGAACCAGCGTAACCAGCAAAAATGCGATGGCAGAAAAAATAAGCGCACGTTCGCGCAATGACATCCCATCGACCTTATCCGCGAATTTTCCCCAGTATTGCCGCATTATTTTGGCGCCTCGGCGGCTTCAGTTGACTGTAGCGTGAACTCGACATAGCGCGCCACCTTGCCGCTTCCCATCTTGGGCTGCTGCATCTGCAATGCCGCAAACGATTTCCCGCGCATCACCTTTTCATGGCCTAACTTCTGAATATAGGACGGCACCAGTTCCGGGGATAACACTGCACCGCTCAGACTTATCTGAGCGGCATCCCCAATAATAACAAAACCGGTCAACCACAAGCCGCTCACTGCCTGGCGTGCAAATGCGCGCATGTATTCCGAATAGCCCGTGGTATTGCCCATCGCCCCGCTCTTCAGGGTTTCAATGAGTTCACGCTGTACGGCCGCCCTGGCTTCAGCCTGCTTCAGCTCTTCCTCCAGCATTTGCCCGGACTGCTGCGGCGAAAACTCCGCAGTGTAGCGGGTCAGCCTGAGTTGCTCGGCAGCATAACGCTTGCCCGTTTCATCAGATTGTTTGGCCAGCAGCTTGACCTGATAGGTCGCGTAACCGTAAAACAACGCCGAACCCAGCGCAATCAGTACCAGCGCCTGCAACATGGCAAGCGCCGAAAAATGTTTCTTCTGTTTCCGGAAAGCCGGGCTGAGCAGGTTAATCTGCTGGCTCATTCTGCTCGCCTTTCATACCGCAGTGCCGCACCTAACGCCAGGAACACATGCGCAAGATATTCACTGTCAGCCAGTTCCGGCACCCCGCTGATATCCAGCGCCCTGGACAGGTCGAGTTGCTCCACCGGTATATCCAGGTGGGGAGCCAGCCATTGCACCAGGCCAAGATGTTCCGGTGCGGAGATTAGCAAACGATTTACCGACATTTGGCTGTACTGGCGCCCAAAATAATCCAGGGAGCGTTGCGATTCCAGTTCCACGCGATCCAGATACTGCTGGCGCAGTTCTTCATCGGCATCCTGCAACTGGCCCAGGGTAATTTCAATACGGCGCGCCAGATACAGCTCACCACCGCTGGTGAAGGTAAGCATCCCTCCCCTGTCATCGAAAGCCAGCAACGCCAAACATCGACCTTCTTCCTCGAATAATGCAGCAATATTGCGCTGCGCCATTTCCGGAATATCAATTACCCTGAGATTGATTTTTGCCTTCTCAAATAGTGCAATGCGCTTTTTTATCGTATCGTTGGATGCCGCAATCGCATACAGCGATTGCGGACGTTCGCTGCCAGCCTTGCCGGTAGGGATTTGCAACACGTCTACAGTGGCTTCGTCCACTGAGTAATTCAGCGAGTCCTTGATGCGCCAGCGGATGGCTGTCTTCATCTCATCCAGGGGAACATTGGGCGCTTCAACCATCAATATCTGGTATTCGCCGGAAGCCAGCAGCGTAATAAACTGCAAGTCGCCAATGTGTGCATCCTTGCGAAGTTTTTCCAGTACAGGTGAAGTTACATTTTCCTCTGGATAAAAGGCACAGGACATTACACGCGGTAGACTATTCTCGGCATATTTCACATATGCAAAGGACACTCCGTTGCCACTTGTGCATATGGCAAACCAGCCAGTCCGCTGGCTGACTCGGCTAAATAAATTGGATAAAACCGAAGTGCGCATAATTAACGCGAAGATAATTTAACAACCCATTGTTGTCAATTGATTTTTTAATTTTCAGCCGATAATCATAAAAATTCCTCAATTACACAAAAATAACATTGCAAAACCAAACGCATAAATTCAAAATGACGGTCTTGCCTAATCCAGGCTACCGGAAGGCGGCGAAACCGGGGGAATTAAGATGATGACAGAGAACGGGAATAAATCACGAAGCGGGATTCGAAGCCAAGGCGGTCTTAACAACAACCAGCGAAAGTGGCATTCAATGAAATCAGATTTATTTCAGGAAGCGTTGAATCAAGTTCTGTTTTCTGGATTTATCCATGTAACCATACGAAGTTGCAAGATACCCAACAGGTTTGTTCAGTATTTCATCAAACCCGTTTTACCGTGCGGATAGCGTAAGAAAAAGAGTGCCTTTCAATCATCTTCCGTATCCGCCATGCCTTCATCCAGTGCGCTTAAAATCGAGGGGTCAGCACCGTGATCAATCAGGCAGTCGATAATATGAGAGTGTCCGTTAAAGTAGGCAAGATGCAAGGGGGTATAGCCAAGATGGCCTTGGGCATGGACATTGGCGCCCCGGTTCAGCAATAAGTCAACAAGTTCAAGATGGCCGCCGCTGGCCGCATAATGTAAAGGTGTAGCTTCTGCTCCATCCCTGGAGTTAGCGTCAGCCCCCTGGTCGAGTAACCTTTGGACTTCTGCCGTATCTCCTGCGTAGGATGCATCATGCAAAGGCTCATCAGCGGCATCTGCCGTTTTGCTGGGATCTTTGCCTGGCTCGAGGCCCAGAAGTGATGCGGAAGATTCTTGCGTGAACATGGCGTTGATTTCTTAAAGTATGCAGGAGAGCGGCATTACACCATTAACCCCTCCTGTTTTCAATACCTGTAATAAACTTCCCCGTCTCAAGCGGCCAGAAATTCTGACCCGAAGAGGCTGGCAAGGGCGAATTGCAAATTTCCAACTTTTTCGCAGTATGTCAATATAACGGGCATGCTTACCATTGAACACTTGAATGCCCCGCCAGAAGGATTCCTCGCCAGCTTCCCTGAAGATGGCCTGTGTTACAAGGCATTTCAGGATGCCCATGTAGAGGGCTTTGATTTTGGTTACCTGGCTGTCTCCAGGAATGAGGCCCATATCGCAGTTGTCCCGTATTTCCTGATGGACTTCCGGCTTGGGACAATGCTTCCGGATAGCTGGCTGGGTAGCGTGCTATCGCGCATAAAAATTAAAATTGCCTGCGTCGGGCATCCATCGGTCGACTTGGGGCAAATTGATGGCGAGCTATCCGCACCCGTGCTTGAAATCATCAACAGGGAATTGGCCAAGTACGCACCATTGGTATCTTACAAGGGGTTCGGCCATGACTTGCCTCTTGGCGCCGGGTTTGTCCGGGCGCGCGGACTGCCAGTTCCTGTGCTAAAGATTAACGGGGATTATTATTCCGGGCTGAAATCCAATCGCCGCAATTACCTGAAGCACAAGATGAAATTTGCAAGCGGCCTGAGGTACGAAGAGCGCGACGATCTTCCAGACGGATTGATTCCTCATGTTTACAGGCTGTACCTGAACGTATATCAGAATGCAGATATACGGCTCGAATGTTTAAGCATGGATTATTTTTATAATACCAGGGCAATCAGCAAATGGTTGCTGTTTTACGAAGCAGATACGCTGATCGGCTTCGCCCAAGTGCTGTGCAAGAACGGGCGGATGGTGCACAAGTATATCGGGATGGATTATGCCAGGGGCCGGAAGCACGGCTTGTATTTCATGCTGTTCCTTAAGGCGATCGATGTCTGCGTGCGGGATGGACTGACGGAACTGGAGCTCGGCGTTACGGCATACGAATTCAAGAAGAAGCTTGGCAGCCACTTGGTAGAGACCCATCTTTATTACCGGCACAACAACCGCATTCTCAACTGGCTGCTTGGCAAGTTTTATTTTCTGCTTGAGCCTTGATAGAATCACAAAAACTCTCTGGCGAATCATTTGGTATGGCATGAGCAGCCCGGGAGGCACTTAGGGGGTGCACCGGAATGATACGTTGGCCATTGCTTGCGGTTTTAATATTGTTTGCGGCGAATGCGCTTGCTGATGATCCAGCCATGCTTCCCCCGGATGCGCTTGTCAAACAGGTTGCAGACGATGTGATTACGCCGATTAAACAGAACCGCGAAATCATAAGCAACCGCAAGAAACTAGACAGCCTCCTTGAAGTCAAGGCCCTTCCCTATGCCGACTTTTCCCGCATGACACGGTTGGCCGTCGGCAACAAGAACTGGTCCGGTGCCACACCGGAAGAGCAGCAAACCCTGACCAGGGAATTCCGCACATTTCTCGCGCATACCTTTTCCAACGTTATAGCCCTGTATAACAACCAGAAGATCGTGGTTACCCCGGTAAGCTTGCGGCCGGGAGACACCGACATCGTGGTCAGGGCCACCGTTATCGATCCTGTAGATGAGCCGACCCAGATAGACTTCAAGATGGAAAAGACACCTGCGGGGTGGAAGTTTTACGATGTCATCGTCGACGGCATAAGTACGGTCAAAATTTACCGCTCAAGCTTTGCTGACGAAATCCTGCAGTGGGGAATCGAGAAGGTCATCAGTATTCTTCAACAGAAAAATCAGGCCGCCTCCCTGACAGTCCAGGGCCACTAGCCGCCCCGCAGGTTTTTCCTTGCAGGGTCAGTCCACGCTTAAATGAAGAGCCTGTAGTTTTCAGCCGTTACCGGTAATGATGCCGATACGGCAGGTTGCTGCCGGGATTTAATGCGTCAGATTCTCGTGCTGGCCCTGCGGATTTCCGTATCGAGTTCCACATAGCTCATGGTCACCGGAAATTGCGGGAATTCCCGGATCACGTTCTCCGGCGGGTGGAACAGGATGCCGGCATGCGCTTCGCCGAGCATGGCCGTGTCGTTGTATGAGTCGCCGACAGCGATCGTCTTGAAATTGAGTTCCTTGAAACGCTTCACCGCTTCGCGCTTCTGGTTCGGCATGCGCAGATGATAGTTGACCAGGGTGCCGCTGGCATCGGCTTCCAGCTTGTGGCAGAACAGCGCCGGCATGCCCAGTTGCTGCATCAGCGGCATGGCAAATTCATAGAAAGTATCGGAAAGAATGATGACCTGGAAGCGCTGGCGCAGGTCATCGAGAAAATCCTTGGCTCCGGCCAGCGGTCCCATCGCCGCGATCACTTTCTGGATGTCTGGCAGGCCGAGTTTATGCTGCGCCAGGATGCCCAGCCGGTATTTCATCAGCTTGTCGTAATCGGGCTCATCGCGTGTGGTGCGGCGCAATTCCGGAATGCCGGTGCGTTGGGAAAACTCGATCCATATTTCCGGGACGAGCACGCCTTCGAGGTCGAGACAAACGAGTTGCACGGTAAAGACTCCATTAGGAAACGAAGCGGCACGCCGCAGGAAGTGTATTTTACCATCCTCCGGGCTTTAGTCTGGCCTTACTGACTTTAAATGAAAACCGGCACATCTCCAGTAAGGAGATAAGTGTTTATTTCCAGCGTCATAGACAAGGGATTTTGCAAGAAAGATCAGGCGCAGCCGTGATCCTCCGTAAGCGAATCAGGCTATTTCATCTTGGAAGGCAACCTGATCGTCTCGCCATCGACCGCGAAAACACCCCGGCCGCGATGATGCAGCGTGCGCAGGTCTTTCCTTGCCGGATCAATCCACGCCTTGAGCACCTCGAGGACAAAGAAGTTGTATTTATTCACCAGCCGGGTGTCCACCACCTTGCATTCGAGATTGGCATAGCACTCGGCGATCAGCGGCGCCTTGACCTGCGCAGCGGCCACCGGAGTCAGGCCGAATTTCGTAAACTTGTCCGTCTTGCGCCCGCTGCTGTTGCCTACAGCCACCACTTGTTTCGCCAGCTCCAGCGTCGGGATGTTGATCACGCATTCACGGGTCGCCAGCAGCGCGTCGAAGCTGTAGTTGCGGCCACTGATCACGCAGCCCACCAGCGGCGGCTCGAACTCCATCATCGTGAGCCACGACATGGTCATGATGTTGGGCTGCCCCTTGCGCGCGGTCGTGACCATCACCACCGGCCCCGGTTCGAGCAAGCCATAAACTTTGGATAAGGGATACGATTTTTTTGCCATCTCGACACCTCCATTTTGGTGAGATGCTCAACGACCGCCCGACCGGACTCCTACCCGTGCGCGGGAATAACCGAAGGCAGCCGCTTGGGCGCGGTGATGCGCAACTGCTTGTTGACGTTATACACCCCGAATACCACCGTGATCGCGCTCTTGGGAACCTCGAACTC
>JAHFRC010000075.1 GCA_023259015.1 Nitrosomonadales bacterium
CCTTGGGGCGTAGTGCGACGGCGCATATCAAGGTACTGAGCGGGTTGTGAGATAAAATTTTCAGGGAATCCTGACGATCATTTACAGGCCTTGAGAGATTCCATCAGCTCGGTGAAACGCTTTTCTCCCGGCGCCAAACGGTTCGCTTCCAGTAGGGCTTCATGCGCTTCGGAAACAATCTCCTCTTTGACGCCTGTTTTTTTCATGCTTGCGATGAGCACATAGGCCAGATTGAAGAGCACCCGTGCATTTGTCGGCATGGCCTCGCGGGCGGTACGCATCCAGATGATCGCATCCTCAATTTTGCCCTCGCGGGCCAGCAGTACACCGCGATTCATCTGCTCGACAGCCGACTTGCGGGTGCTTTCTATGAGAGCAATTCCCTGTTCGCCCATTTTTGCGCCAACGAAAACCTGTTTGATCAGTTCGAGTATTTCTGCATTTTCAGGGTTGTTCTTGACCTCTTCCTGCAGCAGGTTGACGGCCATTTCTTTTTCATCCGTGTCCAGAAGCAATTGCGCCATTTCCAGGTTTGCCGAGCTTTCAAGCCGTTGTGGCAAATGTTTTCTGCGTTCGGATAGCTCTTGGGCCACCGCGCGGGCTTTTTCGGAATCCCCGCTTTTTTGGTACACCATGCCTTTGGCGATAAGGGATTTGAATCGTGCGGCCTCGTCGTCGAAATCCTTGTTCAGGATGTCGAGGACACGAAGAGCTTCACTTGAATCGCCTTTGGCGCTATAGGTTTTCGCCAGGCCGGTATAGGCATCGGGTGTTTTCAGGATGGAATATTCACCGAGCCCCACGCTTTTCTTGAATGCTTTTTCGGCCTTGTCGAGCTTGCCGAGCTTGAGTGAGATGTCGCCGAGTGATTTCTGCCGGGCTATTGAATTTGGCGACATTGCGGTCGCTTTTTCCAGCACCTGTTCCGCCTCATTGTGCTTGCCGAGCGTCTGGCAAACACGCGTAAGCCAGTCATAGGCTTCAAGGTAATAGGGGTTTTCTTCAACCACGCCTTCCAGCAAAAACTTTGCGCCGGCGAGGTCTCCTTCCTGAAATCTGACTCTTGCAAGACCCACCTTGGCCCAAGGCAGGTTCCGCTCGAATACCGCTTTCTCGAAGGTGCGCCGTGCGCCGTCGGTGTTGCCGCTGTCCAGCATGAGCCTGGCCTTGAGCCTCAATAGATCCACCGCATTGGCTTCGTCAAACTCCAGGCGCTGATCGCACAGTTTTATTGCAGCGGGATAGTCATAGGATGCAATCGCCGCAGCGATTTCGATGAAGGCTTTTTTCCTGTTCCAGATTTTTGCCAGGCGCAGCCGCAAAGCGCCCGAGGTGATGGGTTTGAGGAGGTAGTCATCGGGCTGCGCCTCAGCCGTCCCCATGAAAGTGTCGTTTGTCTTTTCGGCGGTGATCATCAGCCAGGCGCAGGCTGGCCCGATGAGCTGATGTTGCTTGGCTTCCTCGAGGATATTCTGCCCGGTTTTGCCAGCCCCGAGATTGTAGTCGCATAACACAACATCGTAATTTTTCTCTTTCAGCAACCGCAGCGCTTCGTTAGCCGTGCTGGCGGTGTCAATAAGCTTTGTGTTGGCGCCGCAATCTTTCAGGGTGTGGCGCAGGAGGGTGTGCATGTCCTCGAAGTCGTCGATGACAAGAAAGAGCTTGCTGGAGAAATCTGTTTTTGTTTGGGGATCGGTCATTGAGCTTGTTTTCTGGCGCGAATCTGGATTAAGGCAGGCGCAGCACGAAACAGCCGCCGCCATAGGCGCCGCCGTTTTCCAGGTGTATCCCGCCGGTCTTGCCCTTGCGGGAGTGCATCTTCGCGACCATCGCCGAGAAGTAAAGCCCCAAGCCGGTGCTGCCCCCCTGGAAATCGGTGCCGTGCATCGCGGTTATTCCTTCTTGCAGCATGTGTGCCGGAAAGCCGGAACCATTGTCCTCGACGCGTAACTCGAGCATCCCGCTGGATTGCCGTATCACCAACCGGATTTTATCCCTGGTGTAGTGGATCGCATTATTGAGCGCATGGCTGATAACACCGCCAACCAGATCTTCATCAAACTGCCAGTACAGGGTTTTGTCGTGATCCATTTCCAGGGTAATGCCTTTGTGCTGGAGCATGGTTTCTTGCTGCGAAAAAATAATGGACGCAAACTCGCTTATGGACTGGGGCAGCGGGTCAAACGGGTAAATATTCTGGCCTATCTTGTAGAGCGTCAACAGTTGGATCAGGTTGTTGTTGATCCGTTTGGCTTCGTACACCATATGGGTCATATCCTGATGCTCAGGAAACGATTCCGGCGAAGCCTGCCCCAGCACCCGTTCCAATCCGCCGATCAGAATGCTGATCGAGTTTTTCATTTCATGCACCGTCGACGCGAGAAACATGGACACGTCAGGTTGAGGCTCGCGTTCCGGCATGGTGCTACCTCCAATAGGCATGTCTTCGCTCATTGTGGGGCTCGTTGCGGGTTTCTGTTTCTTGTTTCGCCAACAAAAATTCCGGGTTTGTCTATTCGGTCATGCTGACGTATACCTGTTGGGCGTATGGACCGGATGGAGGTGCGGGAAAGAATGTGGTCAAACGGCATTCCCGGGTCAGGCTGTGCGGCATATTCGCAGCCTTGATATATGCAATTGCATATCCGGAACGATTCATTCCATTATCCTTTATGGCGCCGGCTTTGGAGATTCTGGGGTTTTAACCGTGCCGCGCACCAGTTTGACGTAGCGTGGCTCTTCTTTTACCGCCGCGAAATCGGCGCCTTGATCAAAGCGCCATCCCCAGGCGCTACCATGATGCATATTGAAAATTGTAGATGTCCAATAACCAAATTTAGAGTTTTGCGTATTGGGGAAAAAATCTTTGGGCAATGTGGGACCCGGCATGCGTATGGTTACATCTATCAGGGAACCCAGCTCGTCTTTGTTGGGTAAGCGCCAATCGGCATAACCGCATAAGCGTTCGGTGTTAACTGCGGCAACGAAGGCTTCGGTATCGCAGGCGCTGCCTGTGCAGGCGCCGCCATTGGGTTTTCCCATCGCCATCTCGTTGGTTTCCCCCTCACCCTTCCCATTGGTTTTTTCATCGGGGTTGTACCAGGTATAAGTGTTGGTTCCGGCATGCAAGCCTTTGGCTGCTGACTTGACTTCCCACATGAGCCCGGTCTTGTTGTCACGCACGCATGGCCATGGCTGCTCCATGAAGTTGCCATTGCCTTTGTATTCGCTGCCATCGGCGGCAACCCGCGTCAGGTCAAATACATATACCGGGACGAGTTTATCGCAGCCTGTGAACAGCACCGTGAAAGCGAGAAGAGCAGCGGCAGGAACTAACGGTTTATTTGGTTTTAACATATTTATGCAGGGAGTATTTACATGATGTGTTAGCGGAGGAATATTTTACCATAAGGGTGCATTGCCTTCGTATCAGATATGTAAAAGGTGAATTATGAAACACCCGGATGGCTAAGGGTTGCCAGATTTCCGGATTGCCGCAAGTTTCCGGTGTGCGTTTCAGGCGCGTGTTTCAGGCCTTGCAAACCTTTATTGCCTTTGTGTTAAAATACTTATGCAAACCAGAATGATATTTAGCGGCTTGCAGTTCCTCCTGCCCTGAGGAGCGTTGCGACAGGCATACAGCGCCTGCCAGGCTCAGGTGGCAGGATAGTTTTAACGATGCTCACCCAATCCGTGCCGGGCACGGGAGAGCGGGTGAGTTCGATCCCCCTCCCACCGGTCATAACGTTCAAGGAGCAAGGACACCATGGCTGAATTTACCGATTACAAAATCGCCGACATCAAATTGGCCTCGTGGGGCCGCAAGGAGATCGCCATCGCCGAGACCGAAATGCCCGGCCTGATGGCGATCCGCGAGGAGTTCGCAAGAAGCCAGCCGCTCAAGGGCGCGCGCATCACCGGCAGCCTGCACATGACCATCCAGACCGCCGTGCTGATCGAGACGCTGAAGGCGCTCGGCGCAGAAGTACGCTGGGCGTCATGCAATATTTTTTCCACCCAGGATCACGCCGCCGCCGCCATCGCCAAGGATGGCATCGCGGTATTCGCGGTCAAGGGAGAATCGCTGGAAGATTACTGGGATTACACCCATCGCATTTTCGAATGGCCCAATGACAACAAAGGGGCGGTGGCCTATTCCAACATGATCCTCGACGACGGCGGCGACGCCACGCTGCTGCTGCACCTGGGCAGCAAGGCGGAGAAGGACATTGCCGTGCTGAATAATCCCGGCTCGGAAGAGGAGCGCATCCTGTTTGCCGCGATCAAGGCCAAGCTTGCCGCCGATAAGGCCTGGTATTCGACACGGCTGGCGCAGATCAAGGGCGTGACCGAAGAGACCACCACCGGCGTGCACCGCCTGTACCAGATGCACGAGCGCGGCGACCTGAAGATTCCCGCGATCAACGTGAACGACTCCGTCACCAAGTCGAAATTCGACAACCTGTACGGCTGCCGCGAATCGCTGGTAGACGGCATCAAGCGCGCCACCGACGTGATGATCGCGGGCAAGGTCGCGGTGATTTGCGGCTATGGCGACGTGGGCAAGGGCTCGGCGCAAGCCATGCGCGCCCTGTCGGCGCAGGTATGGGTGACCGAAGTTGATCCGATCTGCGCGTTGCAGGCCGCGATGGAAGGTTACCGCGTGGTGACCATGGAATACGCCGCCGACAAGGCAGACATCTTCGTCACCTGCACCGGTAACTATCATGTCATCACCCACGACCACATGGCGAAGATGAAAGACCAGGCCATCGTGTGCAACATCGGCCACTTCGACAACGAGATCGACGTCGCCTCCGTCGAAAAATATAAATGGGAAGAAATCAAGCCGCAGGTGGATCATGTGATATTTCCTGACGGCAAGAGGATTATTCTGCTCGCCAAGGGCCGCCTGGTGAACCTGGGATGCGCCACCGGTCACCCGAGTTACGTGATGTCCAGTTCCTTTGCCAACCAGACCATCGCGCAGATCGAGCTGTTTACGCAGACCGCCAGGTACCCGGTGGGCGTGTATACGCTGCCAAAACATCTCGACGAAAAAGTGGCGCGCCTGCAATTGAAGAAGCTCAACGCGCAACTCTCCGTGCTGACCGACCAGCAGGCCGCCTACATCGGCGTGCCGAAGGAAGGGCCGTACAAGTCGGAGATATACCGCTATTAAAAACGAAACCCCTCCCAACCTCCCCTTGTCAGGGGAGGAGACCACTGGCCCCTCCCCTGATTGCGGAAGGGTCGATGCGTAGCAGCGGGGAAACCCACCGGTATACTCCTTGCGGGTGCAAGGGGAGGCGGGGGAGGGGTTAGGTTTTAAGGATTCCATAATGCGACTCATTCTGATCTGGATATGCAATGCGTTGGCGCTGCTGGCGGTGGCCTACCTGCTGCCGGGCGTGCGCGTGGAAGGGCTTGAGTCCGCGCTGATCGCCGCGCTGGTGCTCGGCCTTGTCAACACGCTGCTGCGCCCGCTGCTGATCCTGCTCACCCTGCCTGCCACCGTGCTGTCACTGGGGTTGTTCATCTTCGTCATTAACGGGCTGCTGTTCTGGTTTGCCGGGTCGGTGCTGCGCGGCTTCGAGGTCAGCGGCTTCTGGATAGGCGTGATGGGCGCATTGCTGTACAGTATTCTTTCATCCCTATTTTCGCTGCTGATCCCAAAACGGACCATTCAGACCCGGCAGCAAGGACCGGTAACCATAGATCATGACAAACTCTAGATTGTTCAGTTTCGAATTCTTCCCGCCGCAAACCCCGGAAGGTGCAGAAAAACTCACCGCCACGCGCAAGCAACTGGCGCTGCTCAAGCCGGAATTTTTTTCCGTCACCTTCGGCGCGGGCGGTTCCACACAGGAACGCACCGTGGAAACCATACGGCAGATACAGGCTGATGGGCACAACGCCACCCCACACATTTCATGCGTCGGCTCCACGCGCGAAAAAATCCGCACCCTGCTGTTTACCTACAAAGACATGGGCATCAAGCGCATTGTGGCGCTCAGGGGCGACCTGCCCTCCGGCATGGCCAGTATCGGCGAATTTCAGTATGCCAATGAACTGGTATCGTTCATCCGCGCGCAGACCGGCGAACACTTTCATATCGAGGTGGCGGCTTACCCCGAATTCCACCCGCAAGCCAGATCGCCGCGCGAAGATCTGGCCAACTTCAAACGCAAGGTCATGGCCGGAGCAAATTCCGCCATCACGCAGTATTTCTACAACGCCGATGGCTATTTCCGTTTCATCGAAGAAGCCCGCAAGCTGGGTGTCACTGTCCCCATCGTACCCGGTATCATGCCCATCGTGAATTTCACGCAACTGGCGCGCTTCTCCGATGCCTGCGGCGCGGAAATCCCGCGCTGGATGCGCAAGACGCTGGAAGGTTATGGCGACGACAGCACAGCGATACGCGCCTTCGGCCTCGATGTCGTCACACAACTGTGTGAGAAACTGCTCGCGGGCGGTGCGCCCGGCCTGCACTTCTACACGCTGAACCAGGCGGAACCCTCGATGGAAATCTGGAAGCGCCTCGGGCTGTAACCGTGCGGACTCCCGAGCTACTGTTGCCCGCCGGCTCTCTGGAAAAAATGCGCACCGCCTACGCCTTCGGTGCGGACGCGGTGTATGCCGGGCAGCCGCGCTATTCCTTGCGCGCGCGCAACAACGAATTCAAGCTTGAAGAACTGCAAAACGGTATTGCCGAAGCGCACCAGCTCGGCAAGAAATTCTATGTCGCCAGCAACCTGATGCCGCACAACGCCAAGGTGAAGACCTACATGGCGGACATGCAGCCGGTCATCGCCATGCGGCCGGACGCGCTGATCATGGCCGATCCCGGCCTGAT
>JAHFRC010000027.1 GCA_023259015.1 Nitrosomonadales bacterium
GTTTTTAACCTTACAGGCGATGAAAGTGTCACTACCTATGCCGAATCCCAGTTGGGTAATGGAAATATCGTCGGCGGCTTCCAGGCTCGCTTTCTCTGGAGTTTACTTATGCGCCTTAAGAAAACAAATGAACAGATTACTCACCTCGCCTACCACGATTCCCTTACTTCACTCCCAAACCGTATCCTGTTCTACGATCGCCTCAATCAGGCAATAGCAAAAGCACATCGAGACAAGGAATCAATCGCCGTCCTTTATCTCGATCTTGACGGTTTCAAGACCATAAACGACACGTTAGGGCATGATGTCGGGGATGTGCTTCTGCGCGAGGCATCCAAGCGAATCGTGGCATGTGTGCGTAATTCGGACACCGTGGCACGTATGGGCGGCGATGAGTTTACGGTGATCCTCTCCAACGTGCGAACATCGAATAGTGATGATCGTGTAGCTAAAAAAATTATCGAAGCCATCGCCACCCCATTTATGCTAAACGGAAAAAACTGCTCAGTAAGTGTTAGTATCGGAATCGCCCTCTACCCCGACAATGGAGATACGGCAGAGCATCTTATAAAAATCTCTGATGCCGCAATGTACTTGGCAAAGCACAGCGGCAAGAACTGCTACCGCTTCGCTGGCGATTAACTGATGTAAGTTGAACTTGAAATAGCCCAATGGATATGAAAGTGCCTGCTTCGGGGAATGTTAAAGGGCAGCTGTGGGTCGAGGTTGTGTGAAACGCAGTTTTACCCATCGCTGTTGAGAAGAGTTGTCTGCTACTGCTCAAGAATTTTACAAACACATCGACAATCCGCACCGGGCTATCTTCACTAACGTAGTCATCGAGGTACTCCGGCAACAATGTGATCCGGCTTCGATTCTCACCACTAATAAATCTTTTCATTTGTCCGCCTCAACCAATAATCTCATATTGGCATTAACGCGCCCCCACCATTTTTGCTGACATAATTTTTGCGTTTTTACACAGCCTCGGTCGAAAGCCGATGGTCGTGGATGTGCGCATAGCAAATGCCCAGACACTCAGCACAAACAGCCTTGCAGTAAGTAAAGATGATTTTGAGGCACAACATTAAGCGGATTGGCGCAGTTTCAAAATTCCCGGCAAGAATACTTCCGTCACCAGCAGCGGTGCGCCGTGCAGATAAAACAGGGAGCGCCGCGCCCACAGTCTGTCCGATACGCTTCCTGACTTGTTTGCCCGCTGATGCAGCAGATGGCGCGAACGCAACACCTTGAAGCGTAGCAGCTTGCGTTCCACCAGCGGATGCGCAAACAGCATCGCGCCGAGCGGTTTGTTACCCAACCCGCCAAGTGATCCCCATGCACCACGCAGATGTTGTGCCGCACAGGTGCTGTGCGCAAACACCACGGGCTGGCCATCGGCATACAGGAACACTTCGCGCGAGTAGGCAAGCTGGTGTGGCGCCATGCCCAGCAATGCGGATTCGTCGTAGGCGATGCGCGCCAAGCCGCTGTGCACGGGGCGGACGGCGAATTGGTTGCAGCGCTGCTGGATGCGCAACGTCAGCGAACCGTGATCGTGCAGCCACGGAACAAGCGCCTGTTCGCAGCCTATGGTTAAGCCATTCCAGAAATAATCAGGCGTGTAGATAGTCATGTTTATTCGCCATCCAGCGCTGCAAGTGCGCCTGTGCTGCGTCGGGAAAATCGCGCAGTATTTCGTCGGCAACGGCGCGTGCGCCGTTGAGCAAGGCTGTGTCCTGGCTTACGTCGGCGAAGCGCAGCATCGGCACGCCGCTCTGGCGTGCGCCCAGCAGTTCGCCGGGGCCGCGCAGGCGCAGGTCGTGCTGCGCGATGTCGAAACCGTTACTATTTTCATAAATGATTTTCAGGCGCGCGCGCGCCAGCTCCGATAGCGGTTGCTGGTACAGCAGCACGCACAGGCTCTGCACCGTGCCGCGCCCGACACGCCCGCGCAACTGGTGCAGTTGCGCCAGCCCCATGCGCTCAGCGTGTTCGATCACCATCATGCTGGCGTTGGGTACGTCCACGCCGACCTCGATCACCGTGGTGGCGACCAGCAACTGCACCCCGCCCGCCTTGAATGCGGCCATGATTGCGGCCTTCTCTGCCGGCGGCAGCTTACCGTGCACCAGCCCGACGTTGAGTTCCGGGAATGTGGTGCGCAATGCCTGATGCGTTTCGATGGCAGTCTGCAATTCAATTTCCATTGCATCCGATTCGTTTATGAGGGGGCAAACCCAATAGGCCTGCCTGCCTTCCATGCAGGCACGGCGCACACGTTCGAACACTTCTTCGCGCCGCGCGTCGCTGACCAGTTTGGTGATGACCGGCGTGCGTCCCGGCGGCAGTTCATCGATGACCGACACATCAAGATCGGCGTAATAGCTCATCGCCAGTGTACGCGGGATCGGCGTGGCGCTCATCATCAATTGGTGCGGCTCGCTGCCCTTGCCACGCAATGCCAAGCGTTGCTGCACGCCGAATTTATGCTGCTCGTCCACAATGACCAGGCCCAGCTTTTGAAACTCCACCTGCTCCTGAAACAGGGCGTGCGTGCCGATGGCAATCTGCGTTTCGCCTTGCGCGATGCGTTCGGCGGCGGCAAGCTTGTCTTTTTTCTTCATGCTGCCGGACAGCCACACCGGAGCGATGCCGAGCGGCGCCAGCCAGTCATGCAGTTTCAGGTAATGCTGTTCGGCAAGAATTTCGGTGGGCGACATCAACGCCACCTGATAGCCGTTCTCCATGGCTTGCAGGGCAGCAAGTGCAGCGACAACGGTCTTGCCGCTGCCGACATCGCCTTGCAACAGGCGCTGCATAGGATGCGGCTGTTCGAGATCGCGGCTGATTTCCCGCAAGGATTTTTGCTGGGCTTGTGTCAGGCGGAACGGCAGAGCCTGCAACAGTTGCTGCGTGCACCTGCCATGCGCCGGCAGGCGCGGCGCATTGCGGTTGCGCCGCTTGCGGTAATGCAGGCGCATGGAAAGCTGTTGCGCCAGCAGCTCGTCAAACTTGATGCGCAACCAGGCGGGATGGGTGCGTCCGGTTAATGCTTCCTCGCTGATTTCAGGCGGTGGGTTATGCAGCAGCTTCACGCTGTCGGCAAAGCCGGGCAGCTTGAGCCTGTGCAGCAATGCTTGCGGCAGCGTGTCGGACATTTCCAGTTCAATGAGCGCGGAGTGAATATGCTTGTTCAGCGTGGCCTGCGGCAGCCCGGCAGTGGTGGGATAGACGGGCGTCAGCGCCTGCTTGAGCGGCGTATCTTCGCCGATGGTGCGGCACTTTGGGTGCACCATCTCCATGCCGAAGTAACCTTCGCGCGCTTCGCCCAGCGCGCGGATTTTTTTGCCCACTGCAAGTTGTTTCTGCTGGCTGGGATAAAAATTCAGGAAGCGCAAGTGCAGTACGCCGCTGTCGTCCTGTATCTGGCATATCAAGGTGCGGCGCGGACGGAACATGATTTCGCTGTGAATGATTTCGCCTTCAACTTGCGTGCTCGCGCCTGGCGTAAGTTCGGCAATGCGCTGTAATTGCGTTTCATCTTCATAGCGCAGTGGCAAGTGCAATATCAGGTCGAAGCGGTTATGGATGCCGAGCTTGGCCAGCTTGGCTAGCGTGGCCTTGGGGATGTTGGCTGGAATCACGTCGGTGATGGCGCGTGCGGAATAAAGCAGGTATCCAGCCTAGTCCTGCAAGCACAGCACGCCATCCATCTCCACCAGTGCCCCGCGCGGCAATGCCGGGACGCCCACCGCAGCGCGTGCCGGATAAGGCTGGTGAAAATAGGTGGCCATGATTTCGTTTGCCATGGCGAAGTTGCCAAGGTCGGTGAGGTAGACATTCAGCTTGACCATATCGTCCAGGCTGCCGCCGGCGGCTGTGGCGACCGCACGCAAATTCTGGAACACGCGGTGTATCTGTTTCTCGACACCCTCGACCATCTGCATGGTGCTGGGATCGAGGCCGATCTGTCCGGAGAGATATACTGTGCCATCCACCCGGATGGCTTGCGAATAAGTGCCGATAGCGGCAGGCGCATCCGGGGTTTGAATCATCGTCTTGTTTGGCATGCCTGGCTCCTGTAGGGTTGGTTGGCAACGCGTAAGCAGCAAGTTGATCGAGATAACGCGAAAGCAGCGGGTGACAGGCAGTTAGCAGCGTGCCTGTTTACGCTGCCGATTATAGAAGATTTCGATATGTTAAGTGATCTCTTGTACCCAAAAGGCATTGCCGCTCTTCGGGGTACGCTTGATGATAAGCCATGCCTATTCACCAGGCAGTTTCGGCTGCCGTTCCGGTGAAGCATGATGGTGCGCAGGCGCTCCCATCAGCTTCAGACGGCCAAATGTCCAGATGTCGTTCAGCACAAAATTCAACACACTGGTTAACCCGATGGCAATCAGGTTTGCGTACATGTAATAGAAATGCGGGGCCAGCATGTTTGTAAAGATTGCCTGCAGCGTAATGCTGAGCCAGCAGGCCATTGTATATTGGCCGAACTGGATGAGTATCGGCCTGTCGTAATGCTGCCTGCGGTCGGCCCATGTCCACAGGCGGTTCCAGAAGAAGTTGTTCATTGTGGCAAAAAAAATGGCCAGTGCAAGGGAAAGGTTCAACCGCATCTCTGGCTGCTGGATAGCATTAAAAATGTGTTCCTGGGCAAAATACAGCATCCCCAGATTGACCACTGTCCCGGATGCGCCGACGGTGCCGAATTTCAAGAACCGCCGCGAAAATATCCGGCGCAACAGGGAGCCGATGGAAAGCCGTATATTCAGGTTCATACAATGTTGCGCGACACCCCTGCTGCAAGCATCGCGCGCACCTTCGCCAGCACCTGATCATGAGTAATCTGCTTCAGGCATTGGTTGTCGCCATCGCATGGGGAATTGCGGTGGTTGTATGCGGTAAGGCACGGCGAACAAGACCATGCAGAGTAAAGGCAATGGATATTACCGGCCTGCGGGCTGTATAACGAGGGAGTTTCCGGACCGAAAAAAACCAGCGCAGGAATCGTGGTAAGCGCCGCAAACTGGCCTGGGCCGCCATCGTTGGTCACCAGCAATGATGCCCGGTAAAAAATAGCCAGCAAATGTCGCACCGACTTTGTATACCCCGTCAGGTCGACGCAGCAGGGACTCTGGCAATGCGCCGTGATTATTTGCGCCATGGGTTTGTCCTCTTTGAGCCCGATCACTGCAACCGCGCATCCATCACCCAGGATGCTTGCGCAGAGCCGGCTGTAATTTTCGATTGGCCAGGCGCGTATCGGCAGGATGCCCCCGCTTGGGTAAACCAGCACCAGTTTTTCCCCCTGAAGTGCAGGGAAATCAGCATAAAGTTGTGCGGTGACTTGTTCCAACTCGTTCTCCGCAAACGCCAGTGGGGGCGGGTTCATGATGCTCGCCGCCGGAGCTTCCTTGGCGGTTGGCACAGTTCTGGATGCAATTGCAGCAACCATCGTCAAGAACTGTTGCGACAGGTGCCGATAGGGGTTATACATGACCGGACGGTTGATGAAGGAACCGCGATAAAGCCCTTCCTGGGTGTGGCGGTGGAACCCCACACGAACCGGCGCACCGGAAAAATATGAAAGGATGCTGCTTACACGGGAAAACAACTCACAGTCAATCACCACATCAAACTTGAGAGTACGCATCTTTTTTATGGCCCCGAGGCTATCCATCGCAAAACCCGCCAACGAACGGTCATTGATGGTCAATACATTTGCTTCAGGAATTACGCCGAGCAAATCGAGCACCTCGCGGTTTTTGCTGAACAGCATGACATGCAGGGGCGCATCTGGATATTGCTGTTTCAAGCGCATAAACATAGGGTAGGCGAGAACCAGGCTACCCATTTCCGAGAGCATGATAACCAGTATCCGCCGAGGCGGAGAGGGATTGGCTGCAACGCCCAGGATATTGCGCAAGCTTTCAACCAGAGAGAGCAGTGCGCAAATCGGCACTCCCGCGAAGCGGTCAACAGTACGTTGAAAATTGATGTTCAAAGGCAATCCCAAAAATAAGCACTGACCGTGCGTGGGCAGTCCAATTAATAACTTGAACTATACATGGCGACAGAAATCGTAGCGAGCAGCTCTGGGGTGGGTGAAGCCGGAGCACAGCGTCCGGAGCATACACAGTAGTATGTGAGGAGCGCGAGCACCGCCTGATCCCGCCCCAGAGTTGTGCATAACCAGCCACTTAGCGCATGTTTCATCGCGCTTATAACCAGCGACTTGGCGAGCGTACTTTGCTCGCTTAGTCGAGTGGCTAGTAGTTCCATCAGTGGAATGGCTAGTGGTTTTATCAGTAGATTTATGTCGCTATGTATAAAAAGTGGTGGCGAAATATGCACTCTCCCCAAGAGAGCAAGACTGCCATTGAATTCCAGCACATCGTGCTCGCTGTTTTCAAGCGTGAATTACTGCGGTGCATTATCTGCGAAAACCCAATTCCCAACAAGCTTAGGTGTGTGGCACAAAACAAATGGTGCGGCGTGCAGGATTGTGAAACACCTGCAAATTCCAAGGTGCAAAGAATTTCAAATGCCGGCTCGTTCATGCAGCAGCAGGTATTGGCAAGGTCGGGCGCATACCCAACCACACGGATTTATTACATCGTTCTGCTGCATGGCGCCTTTATGAAATATGCGGGTTAGCCCTGCATGCATTGGCAACACCTGCCCGATACCGGTTATGCCGCTATAATGGCGACTTGCCCAGGCAACGTAATCACTTTATAGGTTTAAAATGCAGCCGAATTACAACCCCAAGGACATCGAAGCCACCGCGCAACAATATTGGGAAGACAAGCAGGCATTCCGCGCGGAAGCCAAATCGGACAAGCCAAAATATTATTGCCTGTCGATGTTTCCCTACCCCTCCGGCAAGCTGCACATGGGGCATGTGCGCAACTATACCATCGGCGATGTGCTCGCGCGCTGGCACAAGATGCGCGGCTACAACGTGTTGCAGCCGATGGGTTGGGATGCATTCGGACTGCCGGCAGAGAATGCCGCGATAGCCAACAAGGTGCCGCCCGCCAAGTGGACTTACGACAACATCGCCTACATGAAGCAGCAGTTGAAGTCGCTGGGTTTTGCCATAGATTGGTCGCGCGAGCTGGCGACCTGCAAGCCTGATTACTACAAGTGGAACCAGTGGCTATTCCTGCGCATGCTGGAGAAAGGCATTGCCTACAAGAAGACGCAAGTGGTGAACTGGGACCCGGTGGATCAGACCGTGCTGGCGAACGAGCAAGTGATAGACGGACGCGGCTGGCGCACCGGCGCCATCGTGGAAAAACGCGAGATACCCGGTTATTACTTGGGCATCACGCAATATGCCGAAGAACTGCTGGCTGACCTCGACAAGCTGCCGGGCTGGCCCGAGCGCGTGAAAACCATGCAGGCCAACTGGATAGGCAAGAGTTTCGGCGTACGTTTCGCGTTCCCCTATACGCTGGATGGCAAGGATGAAAAACTGTGGGTCTACACCACGCGCGCCGACACCATCATGGGCGTGACCTTCGTCGCCGTCGCCGCCGAACATCCGCTGGCGCAACATGCCGCGAAGAGCAATGCGCAAGTCGCCGCCTTTGTCGAGAAATGCAAGCACACTTCAGTGATGGAAGCCGACATGGCGACCATGGAAAAGGAAGGCGTGGACACCGGCCTCAAAGTCACGCATCCGCTGACCGGCGAACAAGTGCCGGTGTGGGTGGGCAACTATGTGCTGATGGGTTATGGCGAGGGCGCGGTGATGGCGGTTCCGGCGCACGACGAGCGGGATTTCGGCTTTGCGAAGAAATACAAGTTGTCGATCAAGCGAGTGATCAAGACCTACGACGAGCTCAACTTTGAGAAGGGGCTTCGCGAAAACCACTTGTTAGAACCCGCACTACTATCCAAGTATCGAGTGCCAATCGCTGCGGGAACCGAACATATTGAAGAAGCACTATCGCTGTACTTACGGTTCGATCCTGACGAAGACTGGAAACCGAGTTACGCGGACTATGGGTTTTGCGTCAACTCCGGCAAATATGACGGCCTGATTTATCAGCAAGCCGTGGACGCCATCGCCGCCGACCTCAAGGCCAAAGGTCTGGGCGACAAGCAGGTGCAATGGCGCTTGCGCGACTGGGGCGTTTCGCGCCAGCGTTACTGGGGCTGCCCGATACCCATCATTCACTGCGACACTTGCGGTTCCGTGCCAGTGCCCGACGACCAGTTGCCCGTGAAGCTGCCTGAAGATTGCGTGCCGGACGGCTCCGGCAATCCGCTGCACAAGCGCGCCGACTTTTTGAACTGCACCTGCCCCAAGTGCGGCAAACCAGCGAAGCGCGAGACCGACACCATGGATACCTTCGTGGATTCGAGCTGGTATTACTCGCGCTACGCCAGCGGCTTCAAGTCGGACGCGATGGTGGACGAAGAGACCAATTACTGGATGCCGGTGGATCAGTACATAGGCGGCATCGAGCACGCGATTCTGCATCTGCTGTATTCGCGCTTCTGGACCAAGGTGATGCGCGACCTCGGCTTGGTCAAGTACGATGAGCCGTTCGCCAACCTGCTCACGCAAGGCATGGTGCTCAACCACATTTTTTCGCGCCGCACCGACAAGGGCGGCATCGAATATTTTGCGCCTGAGGAAGTGGAGTTAGTCAAAGACGAAGCGGGCCGCGTGACCGGTGCAAAAAGCCTGGCCGACGGCAGCACTGTGGATTATCAGGGCATGGGTACCATGTCGAAGTCCAAGCACAATGGCGTCGATCCGCAGGCGCTAATCGAACAATACGGTGCAGATACGGCGCGCCTGTTCATGATGTTTGCTTCGCCGCCCGAGCAGACGCTGGAATGGGTTGACTCCGGCGTGGAGGGCGCGCACCGCTTCCTGAAGAGACTTTGGAATTTTTGCGTTCTCATCCAGAAAATTCAGGAAACAAACCCTCAGTCCGATGATGATATTCAGAAGGCAAGTGGCATCTATGGTAAACACATCATGGGATCACCAAGCCAGTATCCAAAAGTGGCTCGTCGCGAGATTCATTTAACCCTCAAGCAAGCTAATTACGATCTAACAAAGCAGCAACTCAATACCGTTGTATCTGCTGCAATGAAAATGCTCAATGCGCTTGGGGAGTTTCCCCTTTATAGGAAAGAGGATTTTGAAGTCATTTTGGAAGGACTCTCCATCCTTTTGCGCTTGCTGTCTCCCATTTGTCCGCATATCACCCATGCATTGTGGCGCGAACTCGGCTACGGCGACGACATTCTCGCCGCCGACTGGCCGGAGCCGCTGGCGGCGGCATTGGAGCAGGACGAAATTGAGCTGGTAATCCAGGTGAACGGCAAGCTACGCGGCAGCTTGCGCGCAGCAAAGAGTGCGGACAAAGCGACACTGGAACAACTCGCACTGGCGCATGAGGCGGTACAGAAACAACTCGCAGGCGGCACGGCAAAGAAAGTTGTAGTAGTGCCGGGACGCTTGATCAACGTGGTAATCTGAGCAGGGAAGATGCAGATGCGCACATTACAGATAACCTTTTTGTTATTGTTTACCCTGTCACTGGGCGCATGCGGTTTTCATCTGCGCGGGCAGAATGAATTTGCCCTGCCTTTCCAGACTTTATACATAAAGTCTGCCAGCGACTATGCACCTTTCATTGTTGAGTTGAAACGCGCCATTGAGGCAAGCGGCGTACAAGTCACCGACTCGGCCGGCCAGGCGCAATTGACATTACATATCGTTTCCGAAATTTCGGACAAGCAGATCCTTTCCTTGAGTGGCGCTGGCCGCGTGCGCGAATACCGCTTGCAATATCGCATTTCCTTGCGCGCTTTTGACCAGAAACAGCAGGAATGGCTCACACCCGAGGAAATCACTTTACGGCGCGATTTTTCCTATGACGCTACACAGATTCTCGCCAAGGAGCAGGAAGAATCGCTGCTTTACCAGGACATGCGTAGCGACGCTGTACAGCAAGTGCTGCGCCGCCTGAACCACGCAAGGCCGTTGCCATCCCAATAATGTATCAAATTATTTCAGCATGAAACTTTCGAGCGAAGACTTGCCACGCCATCTTGCTTCCGGATTGAAGCAGCTGTATGTTATTTACGGCGATGCGCTGCTGCTGTCCATCGAGGCAGCCGACGCCATCCGTGCGGCGGCACGCGCAGCTGGATATGGCGAGCGCGAAGTGTTGACGTCAGAACCGGGATTCAAATGGGCGGAGTTGAGCAATAGCGCGCAAAGCATGTCGCTGTTTTCCTCGCGCAAGCTGGTGGAGTTGCGCATCCCATCCGGCAAACCCGGTGTGGAGGGCGCACAAGCCTTGCAGGATTATTGCGGGCAATTGAATGCCGATACGGTTACGGTAATCACGCTGCCACGGCTGGACAAGGCCGCACAGGATAGCAAATGGTTTACCGCATTGGCGGCACAGGGAATGGTCATCGCAACCGATGAGGTTGCGCTGGATGCCTTGCCTGTATGGATTGCAGCCCGCCTGAAACGGCAGGAACAATCTGCTGATCCGGATACGCTGTTGTTTCTCGCCGAACGTGTGGAAGGCAACCTGCTGGCGGCTTATCAGGAAATCCAAAAGCTGGCTTTGCTGTTTCCTGCCGGACACCTTTCCTTCGAGCAGGTGAAGGATGCGGTGATGGATGTTGCGCGCTATGACATTTTCAAATTGTCAGAAGCCATGCTTACGGGCGACGCGGTGCGCTTTGCGCGCATCCTCGACGGTTTGCGCGCGGAAGGCGAGGCAACCGTACTGATCCTGTGGGCGCTAGCGGAAGATATCCGCGCATTGGGCAAAGTGTTGCGCGCCATGCAGCGAGGCGGCAACATAGCTTCCGCGCTACGCGATGCGCGTGTATGGGGGGTGCGCCAGAAATCGGTGGAGCGCGCCGTACGGCGCTTTAACCCATCAATGGCGGAACGCGCTTTGCGCCAAGCCGCGAACGTGGATAAAGTGATAAAGGGTTTGCGTCAAGGCGAAGTGTGGGATGAATTGTTGCAATTGGGCATAAGGTGCGCCCGCGCAAAAGCGGCATAATTTATATGGATGAAATTATTCTGGTGCTCACCAATTTGCCGGATCGCGCTAGCGCGCAACGCGTGGCTGATGCCGCAATCGAGAGCCGCGCTGCCGCTTGCGTTAATATTCTGGCGGAATGTAACTCGGTATACCGCTGGCAAGGAAAAATAGAAACGGCCAGCGAGGTGCCTCTGCTGATCAAGGCTACACGCGCAGCTTACCCGCGCCTTGAAGCGATTATCCGTGCACACCACCCATATGAACTTCCGGAAATCATCGCTGTCCCTCTTGTAACCGGGTTTCCCGGTTATTTGCAATGGGTAGCGCAGGAAACCCAAGCTTCAGGAAAGCAAGAGTAACCGAGGAATGAAACACATGCGTCATGTAATTTGGCTAGTATTATGCCTTGCCCACTTATCCTACGCTGAAGGATTTCTGGATCGTCTGCCATTGTTTGGCGGAGCCAAACAAGAAACTTTCCTTCCCCCGGATCAGGCATTCGGGCTGGATGTCTCTGTGCCCGATGCGCACACCCTGCTTGCCAGTTTCAGAGTTGCACCCGGCTATTATCTCTATCGCGACAAGGTTAGTCTGGCTTTAAAGGGCGACCCAGCCAAGGCTGCCGACACCAGGATTGTCCAAATATCCCTGCCCAAAGGGGAAATAAAACATGATCCAAATTTTGGCGACATTGAAGTATTTCACCAATCTTTCCAGGCTGAAATCGCGCTGGAAAGAACAGGCAGCGCGGCCCAAGATATTACGCTGGGAGCCAGCTATCAGGGGTGTAAAGACAAAAGCCTGTGCTATCCACCCATCAATAAATCGATAAAAATCGCATTACCCGAAGTAAAAGAAGCATCGCTCGTAAAAACGAGCCCTGTCACTCCGGTTGTCACACAACAGATGCGGGCAACGCCACAACCTGCCGTCGGCAGCACCAACACCCAGAATGAAAACGTTCAGATTGCCAAGCTGTTCAAGCAGGGCAGCTTCTGGCTCATCGTGTCGTTCTTTTTTGGCGCCGGGGTGCTGCTCGCCTTCACCCCATGCGTCTTCCCCATGGTGCCTATTCTATCCGGCATCATCGTGGGGCGCGGTCACAACATCACGCACATGCACGGCTTCATCCTGTCCCTGGCTTATGTCCTCGGCATGGCGCTGACCTATGCCACAGTCGGTGTGGCCGCCGGGCTATCCGGCAATCTGTTGTCCAACGCTTTGCAAACGCCTTGGGTGCTCGGCAGCTTCGCCGCGGTGTTCGTGCTGCTGTCCTTGTCCATGTTCGGTTTCTACGAATTGCAGTTGCCCACCGCCCTGCAAAGCCGCCTGACCGACACCAGCAACAAACTGCATGGCGGCCATCTGAGCGGCGTGTTCGTGATGGGCGCGCTGTCCGCCATCATCGTCGGTCCCTGCGTAGCCGCACCGCTGGCGGGTGCGCTGCTGTACATAGGCCAGACGCACGATGCCTTCTTGGGAGGCGCGGCGCTGTTCTCCCTGGCGCTGGGCATGGGCGTGCCGCTGCTGCTGATCGGCGCTTCCGCCGGAACGCTGCTGCCCAAGGCAGGTGCGTGGATGGAATCGGTCAAGCGCTTCTTCGGCGTGCTGCTGCTGGCGGTCGCCATCTGGCTCATCTCATCGCTGATCCAGGTGGGTGTGCAAATGCTGCTGTGGGCCGTACTACTGGTGCTATCCGCCATTTATCTGCATGCGCTGGACGCGCTGCCGCACAACGCCGGGGGCTGGCATAAGTTATGGAAAGGTATCGGAATCCTTGCCCTGCTGCTCGGCAGCGCCTACCTTGTTGGCGCGCTTTCTGGCGCGCGCGACATCTTGCACCCGCTGTCCGCCATCGGCAGCAGCCATGCGGAAGCGTCTGCAGCTCCGCAATTCACGCGGGTGAAGAATAGTGCCGATCTGGATACGCGCATCGCGCAGGCCAAGGGTAAAGTCGTGATGCTGGATTTTTACGCCGATTGGTGTGTGTCATGCAAAGAAATGGAGCGCTACACTTTCTCCGATGCCAAAGTACAAGCCAAGCTGAAAAACGCCGTGTTACTGCAGGCCGATGTCACTGCCAACAGCGATGAAGATAAAGCCTTACTCCAACGTCTTGAACTGTTCGGCCCGCCCGCCATCCTGTTTTTTGATAAACAAGGCAAGGAACTGACCGATTTTCGCATGGTTGGCTACCAGGACGCCACGCAATTCTTGCAGTCGCTGCAAAACACAGGGCTATAAAAGTGTCAGACCTCAACGACCCCAGAGTATTTTTCGCCGCCGAACGCACGTTGCTCGCATGGAACCGCACCAGCTTGGCCCTGATGGCTTTTGGGTTCGTCATCGAACGCTTCGGCTTGTTTGTCTCCATTTTGCTGCCTCAACATGCCCTGCCATTGCAGCGCGGCATCTCGTTCTGGGTAGGGCTGGCTTTCGTCCTGCTGGGTGCGTGGGTCGCCGCGTATTCGACTGTGCAATTCCGCAAAGTGCTCAAGACCCTGAAGCCCATTGAAATTCCGGAAGGCTACCGGACAAGCCCAGGGATCATCACCAACTTGGCTGTTGCCCTGCTGGGCATCGTCCTGACTATCTATTTTTTCCAGGGCGTCTAACCTACGATCATAATAATTTCAGGTAAAATCTGGACAACTCCCACTAATTTGCGGCAAAATGCGCAAATGAAGAATGTCTTGGTACTGCATGGCCCCAACCTAAACCTGCTCGGTCAACGTGAACCGGACATATATGGCCGCGTCACGTTGGACGAAGTTAACCAGAAATTAAAGAAATTAGCCCAAGCGGGGGGTGCGCAACTTCAATGCTTCCAAAGCAATGCCGAGGTCACCTTGGTAGAGCGTATACAGCAGGCGCGCCAGGACGGCACCGATTTCATTATCATCAATCCAGCGGCATTCACCCATACCAGTGTAACGCTACGCGATGCACTGGCAGCGGTGGATATCCCGTTTATCGAGGTTCATATTTCCAACGTATTTGCGCGCGAAGCATTCCGCAAGGAGTCTTACTTTTCTGATATCGCCGTCGGCGTCATCAGCGGCCTTGGGGTAACCGGTTATGAACTTGCGCTGCAATATGCCTTGCAACAACCCACCTAGGAGACAATCATGGATTTGCGTAAACTCAAGACCCTGATTGATCTGGTCGAAAGTTCCGGTATCGCCGAACTGGAAATCAGCGAGGGGGAAGAACGTGTGCGCATCACACGTTCTTCCAACGCCATTCAGCAGCAAGCTTATGCCATGCCGCAACCGCAGGTAGCTTCACCAGTGCTGCAGCCAGTCGTTGTCACACCTGCTGAACCGGTCAAACCAGCCGAACCGGAAGGCCATGTGGTGAAATCTCCCATGGTTGGCAGCTTTTACCGCTGCCCTTCTCCCGGCGCCAAGTCTTTCGTGGAAGTGGGCCAAAGCGTGAAGGTGGGCGATACCTTATGCATCATCGAGGCCATGAAACTGCTTAATGAAATAGAAGCCGACCAGGCCGGCATCATAAAAGCAGTTCTCGTGGAAAGCGGACAGCCAGTGGAGTTCGGCCAACCGCTATTCATAATAGGCTAATCATGTTTGAAAAAAAGCCTCGTGCCGAGCAAGGCGACGATAAGCCTTCAGGCGGCTTATTGAAACGCGGGATCATGCGCGCAACATCCAAGCAGTCGCCTCTTGCCATGTTTGAAAAAATCCTGATTGCCAACCGTGGCGAAATCGCCCTGCGCATCCAGCGCGCCTGCCGCGAGATGGGCATCAAGACGGTAGCCGTCCACTCCGAAGCTGACGCAGACGCCAAGTATGTCAAACTGGCCGATGAATCGGTCTGCATCGGCCCCGCCCCTTCTGCGCAAAGCTACCTGCATATTCCGGCCATCATCAGTGCGGCGGAAGTCACCGATGCACAGGCCATCCACCCCGGTTACGGCTTCCTGTCGGAGAACGCCGATTTTGCCGAGCGCGTGGAAAAAAGCGGTTTTGTGTTCATCGGCCCGCGCCCCGACACTATCCGCCTGATGGGTGACAAGGTTTCCGCCAAAAACGCCATGAAGAAAGCCGGGGTTCCCTGCGTTCCCGGTGTGGATGGCGCACTGCCGGATAACCCGGCTGAAATTGTCAAAATCGCGCGCAGCATCGGCTACCCCGTCATCATCAAGGCATCTGGCGGCGGCGGCGGGCGCGGCATGCGCGTGGTGCATACCGAGGCGGCGTTGCTTAACGCCGTGGCCATGACGCGTAGCGAGGCGCAAGCCGCTTTCAACAATCCCATGGTATACATGGAGAAATTTCTGGAAAACCCGCGCCACATCGAGTTTCAGGTGCTGGCCGACTCCTACGGCAACGCCGTGTATCTGGGTGAGCGCGATTGCTCGATGCAGCGCCGCCACCAGAAAATTATCGAGGAAGCGCCTGCGCCCATGCTTAATGCGCGCTTGCGCAACAAGATCGGCGAACGCTGTGCGGAGGCTTGCCGCAAGATCGGCTATCGCGGTGCGGGCACTTTCGAATTCCTGTACGAGAACGATGAATTTTTCTTCATCGAAATGAACACCCGTGTGCAGGTGGAACATCCGGTTACTGAAATGATCACCGGAATTGATATTGTGCAACAGCAGATCCGCATCGCCGCCGGTGAAAAACTCAACTTCCGGCAAAAAGATATCGAACTCAAAGGCCATGCCGTCGAATGCCGCATCAATGCCGAACACCCCTACAAGTTTACGCCTTCACCCGGCCGCATCACCATCTGGCATCCGCCGGGCGGCCCCGGTATCCGCGTCGATTCCCATGTGTATGCCAATTACTTCGTGCCTCCGCATTACGACTCATTGATCGCCAAGATCATCGCTTATGGTGAAACGCGTGATCAAGCAGTAGCACGCATGCGCACCGCCCTGTCTGAAATGGCAGTGGAAGGCATAGCCACCAATATACCGCTGCACCAGGAACTGATGCAGGATGCCGCCTTCCTGAACGGCGGCACCAGCATCCATTATCTGGAACACAAACTCGCCGATCGCACCAAGGGCCAATAACGTGGCTTGGCATACGCTGACCGTAAATGCCAGTGCGGAACATGCAGAGGCATTGGGTGAAGCTCTGCTGCAGCTTGGTGCACTGTCGGTGGATATGCACGATGCGGATGCCGACACCCCGGACGAACAGGCTATTTTCGGCGAGCCGGGCGAGGCGCCGCCCCGACACGGTGCGGTGGAACCGTCTGGTTCTGGAGGGGCGGCTGGGCGGTTGCTCCCGCAACCGGCTGGCTTCGCCAGTAACGTGTCGCAATCGCCGCCCCATCTCTGGTTGCATAACAGGATCACCGCCCTGTTTGCCGAAGATACCCAGGTGGATACCCTCCTGCTGCAAGCGGCACATGCCATCGGTCTTGCGCAGCTACCCGCTTACCGCACCGGAATTCTGGAGGACAACGACTGGGTGCGCCTGACCCAGTCGCAATTCGAGCCCATCCGCATCTCGCAACGGTTGTGGATCGTGCCCACCTGGCACACACCGGCCGATGCCGATGCCATCAACATCACACTTGATCCCGGCTTGGCCTTCGGTACCGGCAGCCACCCCACCACGCGCCTGTGCCTGTGCTGGCTGGATGCCAATATCAAGGGCGGTGAATCCGTGCTGGATTACGGCTGCGGCTCCGGCATCCTCGCCATCGCCGCGCTCAGGCTTGGCGCAGCCAGCGCCACCGGTGTGGACGTGGATGCGCAGGCGGTGCAATCCAGCCGCGACAACGCGGCAGTTAATCATGTGGCGGCGCAGTTCTACCTGCCTGAAGATGTTCCGCAACAGCAAGCCGACATCGTTGTAGCCAACATCCTCACCAATCCCCTGAAGCTGCTCGCCCCGCTGCTCAGCGCCGCAACGCGGCAGGGCGGGCGCATCGTATTGTCCGGCATACTCAGCAAACAGGCCGAAGACGTGATGAAAATTTACGCGCAATGGTTTAATCTGGCGGCCCCAATCACGGAAGAAGGCTGGACATGCCTGTCCGGTGTAAAACGATGAGTACCTCAACCCAGTGCCCGCAATGTGACACCCGATTCAGGGTCAGTCAGGAGCAGCTTGAAGCGCATCAAGGCATGGTACGTTGCGGACGCTGCCAGGCAATATTCAATGCCATGCAGTATTTGGATGACGGCCAACCCAGCCCGCAACTCAGCCTGCCTATCGCGCCGGAAGAAACCCGGCAAACTGCAACCGAATCGACTCCTGTAACGCAAAAAAATTTCAACTTAAATAATACAAGCCAAGTTTGCGCGGAAAAAACGGATAAAACCGAACCCGCCGAACCAACCACGCTGGCGCAACGCATCGCATTCGTGAACATTCCGGATACACCGCCTCCAAAACCCGCCAAGAAATCTTTTGGCTGGCCGTGGCTTGCAGGCTGCATGCTGCTTTTGGCCGTGCTGCTGGCGCAGGCCGCGTATTTTTTCCGCACCGAACTCGCTGCAAGCCTGCCCGGCATCAAGCCCGCGCTTATCGCCTATTGCGGATTGCTGCAATGCGCTGTTTCTTTGCCACAGAAAGCAGAGTTGGTGAGTATCGAATCTTCCGAACTGGAAGCCGACCAAACACAGGCCAACATCATCACGCTCAACGCCATCCTTCACAACCGTGCTCCGTTCACGCAAGCCTATCCCAATTTCGAACTCACCCTGACCGACATGCAGGACAAGGCGCTGGCGCGCCGCACCATACGTCCGGCGGAATATCTCAAGCCGGAAGAGGACGAAAAACAGGGCTTGCCAGCCTACCGAGAATACAGCTTCAAACTCCGCCTCGACACCACCGACCTTAAGCCATCGGGGTATCGGCTACTCCTGTTTTATGCGGTCGAAGACAGAATACCACGGCTTTAGCCGTGGATGAATGAGCATTCCCGATGCTGGCGCGAGCCAACGAGTGACGTGGCAGCATCGGGTCGGCCAAAGGCCGTAACAGTAAGAACCCCGGCTTCAGCCGGGGGAATCTATCCGCAGTAAATATGTTTTGTTGCCTTGCCAGATTCCGATAAATCTGGCAATTTCCCTTTGTCGCTTTCGGTTTAACGATCAAGTTCAACGGATCATCTTAGAAGAACTAAGGAAGCGGTCAGTTTGGCAGTTTGTTGTATAGCGCGAACGGAGGTCAATGGTAAGTTCACATATCAGGAAATACAAAATCTTTAATGTTTCTGTGTAATAAACCCAAGCTACGAATTGCGATAAACCGCACCCAATATACAAGAATGTTTTGCCCCGGTGGCCAGTGGCAGGTTGGCGGGTTTGCCGTGCATGGTTTGTTGCGCCAGCCAGGCGAAAGCGATGGCTTCCAGATAGTCACTGTCCACGCCGATTGCATTGGTTGTTTGCACAATGCAATCGGGTAGCAAGGCAGCGAGGCGGCTGCGCAAGGCCTGGTTGTGCGCACCGCCGCCGCAGAGATAAATTTCTCTTGCGCCGGCGCAGTTTTGTTGAATGGATTGTGCGATGGTTCGGCACGTCAGCTCCAGCAGTGTGGCCTGCACATCCGCCGCTGCTTCTCCCCCTTGCAGCTTACCGAGCAGCCACCCCATGTTAAACAGGTCGCGCCCGCTGCTCCTGGGCGGCGGCAGGGTGAAAAACGGCTCGCTGAGCATTTGCTTCAGCAACGCGGGCAGCACGTTGCCAGATGCCGCCCAAGCTCCGTTGTCATCGTATGGTTTGCCAAGGTGCCGCATACACCAGGAATCCATCAGCATGTTGCCCGGCCCGCAGTCAAAGCCGGTGGCGGGACTGCCGGGCGGCAGGTTGGTCAGGTTGCTGATACCGCCGATGTTGACCGCAACCCGGTGAGTATCGGAGCGACGCAACGTTTGATCGTGGAATGCGGGAACCAGTGGGGCACCCTGTCCGCCAGCCGCGATATCACGGCTGCGAAAGTCACTAACCACGGTGATGCCAGTGAGTTCGGTGAGCAGCGCGGCATTGCCTAGTTGCAGGGTGTAGCCATGACCGGGGCAATGACGGATGGTTTGGCCGTGGCAGCCGATGGCGCGCACTTGACCGGGAGTGAAATTGGCGGCTTTTAATACGGCTCGCGTTGCCGCCGCATACAGCCGTGCCAGTTCGTTGCCTGCCAATTGCGCCTGATGCAGTTCATTGTGGCCGGGTTGATGCAACGCCAGCAAAGCGTTTTTCAATGCTTCGCCGAAAGGCAGATGGTGTCCTGCGAGTAATTGTGGCTGGGAAGCGGTTAAATCAACAAGGGCTGCATCAACACCATCCAGGCTGGTGCCGGACATGATGCCTACATAAAGCTCCTGGCTACACACACTGCATTAATCAAGCTTTGCTAGGCTGACATTGCTCAACAAGGCAAGACGCTCATTCAGGCCGCTGGTGGCTTCCTGGAAGGCTGCTTTTTGTTGTGCGCTGATTGGGGTGGCATCCGGCAATGCAACATGCAATGGATCGCGCTGCTGCCCGTTGACCCTGAACTCATAGTGCAAGTGGGGGCCGGTGGCCAAGCCAGTCATCCCGACATACCCGATAACCTCGCCCTGCATGACGTGCTGGCCGCTGCGCAGGCCTTTGGTGAAACGGGACAAATGGCCGTATACGGTGGTATAGCTGCCTTGATGATTCACCATGACCATGTTGCCATAGCCGCCATTCCTGCCGACAAAAGATACCGTGCCATCGGCTGTTACCTTGACCTTGGTGCCCACCGACGCAGCATAGTCCACCCCCTTGTGCGAGCGCCATGTGCCCAGCACCGGATGGAGGCGCGACTGGCTGAAGCCGGAACTGATGCGCGAAAATTCAAGAGGTGAGCGCAAAAATGCCTTACGGACGCTTTTGCCATCCGGTGTGTAATAGTCGCCATGGTCACTATCATTCTGGAAATAAACTACGCGATATGATTTGCCCTGGTTGATAAATTCGGCAGCCTGGATGCGCCCGGCGCGCACCAATTCGCCATTGCTGTATGTCATTTCGTAAATCACCGTGAACTTGTCGCCTTTGCGCAGATCGCGGTGGAAGTCAATGTCTCCACCAAAGATTTCAGCCAGTTGGTAGGCGGCAGGCTCCGGCAAGCCTGCTTCATCGGCTGCGGCAAACAAGGTATCCTTGATTTCGCCGGTGCTCATGAATATGCGCTGTTCAAGCTGGGCCGGCAACACCCTGGCGTTAAAACTGCCGTTACCTCTTTCGATGACGACTTGGCCGTCACTGCCGTTCTGGTAGCGCAATGCCAGCAGGCTGCCATCCGCGCCGGTTTCGGCTTGTACAGCCTTGCCTACGGCGAGCTTGCGGAAAGATTCTGCTGCCTGGTCATTGCGCAGATATTCATTGGCGGCGGTATCTTCCACGTTCAGGCGGCGCAGCAGTTCGGTTACGGTATCACCGCGTTGCACACGCTCATTGCGCCAAAAGGCAGCAGCGCTGCTGTTGGCCGGAGCGACGTGCGGGATGGCTATCTCTTCCATCACGGTCTTCATCGGGATAACGGTGATTTCATTCTGCGGCACGATGCCGAATGCAGTGACTACACCGAGCAATGGCAGGCTGGACATGGCAACAAACCAGCGCAGTTTCAATTTGCGTTCTTGTGTCAGGGTATTTTGGGTTAACATTTGCTTCTCCTGCTACTGCTATTTTTATTAATTTATGAGCGTTTTTTGCTTCAGATTGGTTGCCACTGTAACAGAAAGCCGGCCCTATTCAAAATCCGCCAGGTCAATTGCAGCCAGCCGGAGCGAAAGGTAAACCGCTACGGATAAGTGGTGGAAAAGCGGGAATGAATGGCGAATAGCACCGATTTGAATTAACGACAACAGTACATGAACATGACACAACAGAAAATTCTGGACTTGATAAAGCGCGGCTGTGACGAGCTGTTGCTGGAAACCGAACTGAAACAAAAACTGGGATTAGGCCGCCCGTTGCGCATAAAGGCCGGGTTTGATCCAACCGCACCGGACTTGCACCTCGGGCATACCGTGCTGCTCAACAAGATGCGCCAGTTGCAGGATCTGGGGCATCACGCCCTGTTTTTGATCGGCGACTTCACCGGCATGATCGGCGACCCGAGCGGAAAGAATGCAACTCGTCCGCCGCTGTCGCGCAAGCAAGTAATGGAGAACGCGCAAAGCTACCGCGAGCAGGTATTCAAGGTGCTGGACCCGGACAAGACCGAGATCGTGTTCAATTCCACTTGGATGGACAAGTTCAGTGCGGTTGATTTAATCAAGCTGGCGGCCACGCACACCGTGGCGCAGATGCTGGAGCGCGACGATTTTGGCAAGCGCTACAAAAGCAACCAGCCCATAGCCATTCATGAATTTATTTATCCGCTGGTGCAGGGCTACGATTCGGTGGCGCTCAAAGCAGATTTGGAGTTGGGCGGCACCGACCAGAAATTCAATCTGCTGATGGGGCGCGAACTGCAAAAACATTATGGTCAGCCCGCACAATGCGTGCTGACCATGCCATTGCTGGTGGGGTTGGGCGGGGTAAACAAGATGTCCAAATCGCTCGGAAACTATGTCGGCATCACCGAACCGCCGCAGGAAATATTCGGCAAACTAATGTCGGTTTCCGATGATTTGATGTGGCGCTATCTGGAGCTGCTGTCATTCGAGCCGATGAGCACCATCAAGAAATGGCACGCTGAAGTGGAGCAGGGGCGCAATCCCCGAGACATCAAGGTGCTTCTTGCGCAAGAAATGGTTTCCCGTTTCCATTCCCGCAAGGCGGCGGAAGATGCGCTGGTCGATTTCGAGGCACGCTTTAAACAGGGCATGCTGCCGGACGACATGCCGGAAATGGCGGTTGCTTCGACGAACGGCGCCATTGGCATAGCTCAATTGCTCAAGCAGGCCGGGCTGGTGGAAAGCACTTCGGACGCCTTGCGCATGATTGCCCAAGGCGCGGTCAAGCTGGATGGTGTGCGCATCAGTGACAAAGCCTTGCAATTCAAGGCCGGTACTGTAGTAGTCGCGCAAATAGGCAAGCGTAAATTCGGGCGCGTGACCATACAGTAGGGGCAGTATTAATCGGTTGCAGTAAGAATGACCTTTACTGATTTTGAACAGTACCGCGCAGGTTAGATAAAATTCTGTTTATCAATTTTTACTCCCAATTATCTTCCGCTAATGGTTTCGTAAATCAAATATTGCCGATATAATGCGCGCCTTTGCATTAACCAGGCAGCATGGCTGGCAAAGCGTAACAGGATTGCGGTGCAGCGGACATCGATACCAGTTTGCAAAGTGGATTTCTGTCGTTATATATAACAAATGGCTCGGTAGCTCAGTCGGTAGAGCAGAGGACTGAAAAT
>JAHFRC010000028.1 GCA_023259015.1 Nitrosomonadales bacterium
AAAAAACGCCACCCTGTCCAGGTGGCGTTTTCATTTGCGCTGCTGCGCTGCCGCGCTTATTTCTTGTCGTCCGCAACAAACGTCTTCATGCTGATTTTCGCATTTTTCCTGGCATCCGCCAGATAAGCACGGAACAATTCATCACCGGTAATCTGGCGCAGTTGCTGCATGTAGCTTGCATGTTTGGCGTCATCAATCTCGGCAATCTCCTTGACCGCATCCACCCGCGCCAGCGTATAGCCGCCTTGCGCATTTTCCGCGCCCACATAGGCGGGCAACTTTGCCGCATCCGCCTGGAATACCTGCCGCACCAGCTCTTTGCTCTGCCCTGGCTGCGGCGCACGCGTAACCACCTGTGCCGGCTTCCATTCCAGCTTTGCATTTTCGCCGTGCTGCAATTGGGCCAGCATGGCCATGCCCTGCTTAAGCACAAGCTCGTGTGCCTGCTGGCGCACCAGCTTCTGGCGGATGGCATCGCTTACCTCCGCCAGCAGGCGCGTACTGGCAGGTTTGTATTCGAGCACCCGCGCCGCAAGCAACGTATTGGGCGCCACCTCGACGGCGGCGCTATTGCGCTTGTCTTTTACCACCTCTTGGGCGAACACGGCTTGCAACGCCTTGTCTGTCCATGGCGGAACCTCAGCCTGCCCCATATTCAACCACCCGCTTTGCAGTACAGGCATTTTCACCAGCTCCGCTGCGGGCTTCAGTGTGTCACTCTGTTCGTACACCGTATTGCTGAATTTTTCCGCCAGGTCGGTAAATTTATCGATCGCTTTTTGCTGTTTCAATTTCTGCGCAATGGTGTTTTTCGCCTCATCCAGCGGCAATATTCTCGCGGGCTTCACCGCCAGCAGCTTGATGATATGAAACCCGAATTCCGACTGCACCAAGCCGCTGATTTCGCCTGGCTTGAGTTGAAATACGGTTTCATCAAATGACTTGACCATCATGCCGCGGCCAAACATGCCGAGGTCGCCGCCATTCGCGGCAGAACCCGGATCCTGCGAATATTGTTTTGCCAATTCTGCGAACTTGGCGGGTGCTTTTCTGGCCTGCTGCAATATCTGCTCCGCCTTGGCCCTGGCTGCCTGCTTGTCCGCATCAGGCGCCTGTGCCGCCACAGAGATCAAGATATGCGCCGCATGGCGTTGCTCCTGCGTGCCAAATTCCACTTGGTGCTCTTCGTAATATTTCTTGATTTCAGCATCGTCGGCCGCCATCTGCGCTTGCAATGCATCTGCGGAAAATGTCACATATTCAAAACGGGCCTGCTCCGGCACCTGAAATTCTTTCTGGTTTTTTTCATAATAATTCTTGATCGCTGGTTCATCCACCGTCACCTGCTTGAGAAACGGGTCGAGCGCAATTTCCGCCGTGCTGATCACGCGCTTCTGTTCATTCAGGCGTATCAGCCTGTCCACAATGGCATTCGAGGCATAGCCGTTCTGGTTGTAGGCATCCAGCATTTGGCGCATGCCCAGCTCACTCCTTACACGCATCTCAAAAATCAGCGGCGTCATACCCTGCCTGCTTAACGCCTTTGCGTAAACCTCCTTGTCGAATTTCCCGTCTTTTTGGAACGACTCGATACCGGTAATAACCTGCGCCAACTGCTCATCGCTTACCGTCAAGCCGACGGCGTGCGCCTGTGACATCAGCAAATGCTGGCTGGCCAGGTTTTCCAGAACCGTATTCTTTACTTCAGGCTGATCCAACATTGCCTGGTCGAGTTTATTACCCATTGATTCGCGCATTTTCGCCTGCTGCTGACGCAAGGCATTATCAAATTCCTGCTGGCTGATCTTCTCCTCGTTTACCGTAGCCAGAGACTCGCCGCCACCTGCCCTGCGATACGAATCTATACCCCAAAATGCAAACGGAAGAGTAATTAGCGCCAGCACGATCTGTACCGCTTTTTTATTTTTATGCACAAAATCGAACATGGACATAGCAACCCACCCAATGAAATTCAAAACACGATGAAAAAAGGCGAACTTGCGTTCGCCTTGGTCTGGCGGAGTGGACGGGACTCGAACCCGCGACCCCCGGCGTGACAGGCCGGTATTCTAACCAACTGAACTACCACTCCAAAAAACTAATGATGGATGCCGGCAAAATCAAACTGCCGGCGCCTCTGGCGCAGGTTTTCTGACCATCATAAAAACATAAAACAAGCCAAGCCGCCATCTAAACTCAAGGCGCGGATTATATCCTGAAGAGCCATCGCGTGACAAGAAAAAGACAAGGCCAATACCTTGTCAAAAGCCTAGCACCCTCTCCTCACGATGAGTACCTACCACAATTTTAGTGAGTGGCTGGCGCTATAGCCATCCCCTTCTTTTCGGCGGACTCTGCCATGTATTGCAGTGGACTTCGCCTGACATCCCTCAGGGTGGCAAGTGCCGCAGCAATGCCGCCGATCCAATCAGATGCAATCATTCTTTGCCTGGGGCAGGTTGATTGCCATGCTCGGCATTTTTCTTGTCAAAACACTGTTCACACATGCATACACCTGCCTTAGAAAGGCCGTCAGCCAATGGTTTGGACATGCACCAGCAGCTTGCATCCATCTTGCAATAGTTATTATTTCCGCAAATCGGGCAGGTCATGGGATGAATGGACTCATGGTTCTTGCAACTCATGGGACATGGTCACTGATTTACTCGCACGCGCAATTCCTTACCGGCTTTGAGCAGTAGGCTGAAGAAATCTTGAAGCAAGCTGCTGGCAATGTCTGGCCGGATCATGCTGGCATTTTATGTTTATGTTGTAATTTGATTTACAACAGACGGGAAAATACGGCATGCAACAAAACCCACCAAACACCAGGTTTCAAGCGGGTTTCGTGTACAGCATGGGATGGGATGAAACGGAATTCTGGCGCCCAACGTCATTCACATTTAGGTCTCAAACCTGCATAAACACTTAATTGGCATAATTCGACTTTTGTTTATACCAACAAATATACCAACAGACACATCGTGCTTAAGCGCTTGAGTAAAACGATTGTAACAGCCTATCTTACCGCCCGTCACGCCGCTTGCAAACAATCAAAAGCGCAAGCACCGCGCTGGGCTAGTGCAGTGGTATCGGACAGAGCGCCAGCGGCATAAGCCCGCCCCTGGCTTGCGCTCCGTGGGTAGTGTGTCCGCTCCGCATACGCCGCCTCTTCACCACTTCGCGCTTCATGGTTCCGCCAAAAAGCACGGCTCCACCATCAAGCGCTTGCGGTTCGCAGGCAGCTCGCTCAGTGGCAGCCGGAAAGTTCAGTGCCCGCACAACGGTTCGCGGTGTGGTCGGCTGCGCCGGTGGTTGTGTGGCGGCATGCTCAACCCCCCTGAGTTTGATTAAATTCTTACCCTTGATATGTATCACGAATAAACACCATTACTTCGTCACCACATCACGCCTGAATTTATCCTGCTCCCGCATACTGCGGATCAGCTCACGCAACTTGCAACGCCATTCTCCGCCCGCCAAATCGGCAACGGCCAGCAGCGGCTCCCAATTGTCGGCAGCGCGATTGTCGAAGCCGGATAAGTCAGGCCGCGCATTGGCAATGGTGTCGAGATAATCCTCCTCCATCCTCGCCAGCTTTGCCCGCAGCGTATCGTAGCCTGAGCGGTCAGCGTTGCGTAGCGGGGTAATCTTCTCGCCCGCCATCTTGCGCCGCAGCACTATTTCGATTGAGCGATTGTGCAGGGTGTCCCTGCTCTTGCCGATGAAGGCAATCACCTTGGCGCAAAATGTCGAGAATGCTTTCAGGTCGTGGTTGTCGCCCACACAGCGCAACACCCTCCCGCCGCGCTTGTGTCCGCTGTTTATCAGACTGTGCCGCTCATCGTTTGGATCACGTAATAACCAGCTATCGGCATCATCCAGCAGGAGCGTGGGCTGTTCCTGTTCTACCACTCGAAACAGCGCGGCGATGCTCACGCCTTCGTTGGAAAGTGGCCGCCTGACGAATTGCTGCACCACGTCCTTAACCGTGGTTTTCCCGCACTCGCTTTCCGGGGCGCGGATAATCAGCAGCGGGGCGATATGCACCCCGTCAATAAACCAGGTGAAGGCTGGCCGCCTCTCGCACTTGGCATGATGGATATGCTCATGCTCAGGAAATAAATCGTTTATGGTCAATCCTATGGCCTCCAGCACGCTGTATGAACTACAGCCGCCGAAACAGTGAACCAACACGCGGCCATCGTCCAGTTCGCGAATGGAAAGGCTTGGGCTTTTGTCGGCATGTGCCGGGCAGCAGGCTAACCAGCGGCATTTGCCCACAGGCTTCACCTTGTCGAGGCGCAAAAGCAGGTTATCAACGCTCATGACCAGCTCCTTTCGGAGTGGCAAGCAACATAGTTTGTGTTCATAACCGCTGCCCCCTTATCCGGCAAGTTTGGCAATGAGCGCGTGTATGTCCTCAGCTTTCCACGCCGTGGTGTTCTCAGATATTTTTATGCTGGCAGGGTATTTCCCAGATTTCACGCCGTTCCACCACGCAGAACGGCTCACTGGAATATGTGCTAAAACTTGAGGCAACCGGACAAAGCCGGTTTTGGGAAGTTGGTTTTGCATCGCGTTTCCTTTCGGTTTGGTTTAGCTCCAAGTGGAACCAACGCGATACTAAAAACGGCACGGCACATAGCCCGGCTAAATGCCGTTTTTCATTTTTCTTAGTTTTTTGCAGAAGGTTTCATAAGTGATAGTTTTGCGCTCCCCTGTAACTGTTCCATACTCATACATTGGATTTTTAGGGTTGTGCGTTTTTTCTGTGCAGTTTTCCGCCCATTCGTCTAATGCACTTTTCAGGTGAGGCCACAGGTCTTTTGGTTTTTCCTCTGGATAGGCTTTTGCAATCTGCATAATTAAATCGTCTATCGTCTTGCCGCCGTCTTCAATTTTTGGCATACGGTCGTGTTTGGCAGCGTTACTTGCCCTTGCTGAACTTTCCATTTTTACAGCTTTTTTAGCTATCTCCCGTGTGTGCCCAGACATTTCCTGCTGTCGAATCAAATCAAGTTCATTGTCATTAGCACAATTGTTTAGAGCTGCCTGCATACTATCTCTTAACAGTCCTGGGCAGGTTTCCTGCAATCTCCTGTCACGCTCATTTAAAGCCTGCTGTAGTCTAAATAAATGTTCGTTTCCGGTGTCGCCGTGTTGGGGGCGCGCTGCTTCACGTATCTCAGGTGAAACACAAGGGCTATCCCATATATAGCCCCCGCTAGGCGGTAACGGTTCAGGATTAGGCAAGGGGTGTTTCTGTGATTCTTTGATCGCAGCAAAGACCGGGCTAACCAATTCTTCAAGACACGACGGAGGCGGACTGGTTTCGCGCTTTTTTTGGGTCTTTGGTTTGTCGTTTCCCATCTCGCACCCTTCACTATACGCCTTCAATTCAGAACCCACGCCAGACCGTGAAGGTGTCCGGCTTTTCGCCCCGTCGGGCTAGGCGTGGAACTCGTTACGCGGCCTTGCGTATCTCTTCGCGGATTGTTTTGCGGATTACGGTTGCTAAGTTTTCCGCCTGCATCGCTTGCTTGAGTGTTTCGTTTATCAAGGTTTGATAGCCGCGCCCGCCTGCCTTGGCTTTGAAGTATTCCAGCGTGGCGCTATCCAGAAAAATGTTGATCCGCTGCTTGGCTGGCAGCACCGCACCTGTCGCGCCGCGCTTGCGTAACATTACCCGCCCGCCGTCAACATCGGCTTGCGTAATGGGTGCATCGTCAAAGGTTTTTGTAGTATATTTTTTGCTCATTTTTGTCCGCCTTTCGCATGGAAATAATGCGTATCGTTTTAGCTGTTTCTGCCGTGGCAATCGCCACCACTTCACCATGCAATAACCCCAGCGTGATGAAGCGAGCTTCCTCGTAATCAAAGCGCCGATCTTCAAAGGTTACGGTTTGCGCGCTTTCGATAACGCCCCGCGCATCATCAAAATCCAGCCCGTGTTTTTTCAGGTTTGCGGCTTTCTTTTGTGGGTCATAATGGTAGCGCATGGCAATCTCAATATACACACATAAATGGTGATATGCAATAGCTAGGCTTTAACGCGCAGCGGGATCACTTGCGCCGCCCGGTAGTCCAATCCGTGCGGTTCATAGTCCGCCCACTTTGGCAGCTTCTTATCCGCCTGCATGGCGTCCAGTGTGTCCGCCCAGAATTGCATCATGGCGGTGCGGTATTCCATGTAGTCCGCCCGATTGTATGATGCCCGCACTTGATCCCTGTCGCCGTGCGCCAGTTGCGCTTCGATCATATCGGGGCGGATTACGCCCAGATTGTTGAGGTAGGTTGAGGCAACACTGCGGAAGCCGTGCCCTGTCATGCGCCCTTTGTAGCCAAGCCGTTCTATAACCTTCAGCACAGTGTTTTCGCTGATTACATCACCTGCACCATTCCGGTTAGGAAATAACACCGGCAAGTGGCCGGTAAGCGGTTGCAATGCCTGCACTATTGCCACGGCCTGCCGCGATAGTGGCACAGTAAGCGGCTGGCGGGCTTTCATACGTTCGGCGGGTATCAGCCACAAGCCAGCATCAAGATCAAACTCATCCCACTTTGCAAAGCGCACTTCACCCGTGCGGACAAAGGTATAGGCCAGCAATCGGGTAGCAGCAAACACGATTGGACTGGCCAATGCTTTTTGCTGATACCCCGCAAGAGCGCGTAAGAATTCTGGCATTTCGCTTGAGTCCAGCGCCGGGGAATGCTTTACCTTCGGTGCAGGCGCTAGAACCTCGCGCCCAATTCCCGCCGCCGGGTTGTGTCGCGCCCGTCCGCTGCCAATTGCAAAAGAAAATACTGTACGCACTCGCTGCAATACCCGCGACCTGATTTCAAGCGTACCCCGCGCCTCGATTGCACGCAGAATGTCCAGCACGTCCGGGGTTTCAATTTCGGTAACAGGGCGATGCCCAAACTTTGGGAATACTTCGCGTTCAAGAATGTTGATCCAGTTCGCCACATGAAGCTCAGACCACATCGGGGTTTTCAGTGCGTGATACTCGCGGGCTATTGCCTCAAATGAATTGGCCGCCGCAATTTTGGTTTGCTTCTTTTGCGCCTGCTTTACCGCACCGGGATCAGCGCCATTGGCCAGCAGCTTTCTGGCTTCTTCACGGCGGGCGCGGGCATCGGACAAACTTAATTCTGGATAAGTGCCAAATGAAAGCGACTTCTCTTTTCCACCATAGCGATACTTGAGCCGCCACCATTTGCCGCCGTTCGGTTGCACCAGCATAAACATTCCACCACCGTCCGCCATTTTGTAGGGCTTGGCATCGGGCTTCGCTTTTCTTACCGCTGTATCAGTCAGCTTCATGGCATCACCTCGCTGGGGGTAGGTTTTTACGCTGGGGGTAACTACGGCTAAATTCTACCCCCGCCTGGGGGTAGATTGCAATAGACTGGAAAAGACGGCACGAAACAAAAAACCCGCAAGAAGCTAGGTTCTATGCGGGTTTCGTGTACGGTACTGGATGAGATAAAACTGATATTTGGCGTCCCCAACGAGATTCGAACTCGTGTTATCGCCGTGAAAGGGCGGTGTCCTAGGCCTCTAGACGATGGGGACCTGTGTACTTCTTGGTGGAGGTAAGCGGGATCGAACCGCTGACCTCTTGCATGCCATGCAAGCGCTCTCCCAGCTGAGCTATACCCCCCAAAAAGATCGCGCATTATAGTTATCGAATCCCCCCTTGTAAAGCAGAAAGGGCGGTTTGGACGTCAGCGAAGGCCGTCAAATGCCATGCCTGAAAACATATATGAGATGATCATTTGAGTAACAAGAGCCCTGCTTCCGTTTTGCCTAAAACTCCGCCCATTCCCCATCCTCTCCATCTTTTTTGGGAAGCGCATTGGATCCGGCGGCTAGCCTTCTGGCCAGTACAGCCGTTTCATGCTTGGCGGCTGGCTTGGCAGCGGCTCTGGCAGCAGGTTTGGCCGCAAGACGCGCCGCCGGAGCACGCCTTGATTGTGGTTGTGAACTGCCCGATGCACCCGAGCTATCCAGCTTGAACACGCTGACCGACTGTGCCAAGTGCTGTGCCTCTTCTTCCATTGATTCAGCGGCGGCAGCGGCTTCTTCCACCAAGGCAGCGTTCTGCTGCGTCACCTCGTCCATCTGGGTAACGGCCTGGTTGATCTGTTCGATGCCGGTGCTCTGTTCGTTCGAGGCGGCAGAAATTTCCGCCATGATGTCGGTCACGCGCTTCACCGCGTTGACGATTTCTTCCATGGTCTTTCCGGCATCATCCACCAGCTTGGTGCCGTCTTCCACCTTGTTTACCGAGTCTCCGATCAACGTCTTGATTTCCTTGGCCGCCGCTGCACTTCTCTGCGCCAGGTTGCGCACTTCGGCGGCTACCACCGCGAAGCCGCGCCCCTGCTCACCGGCGCGCGCCGCTTCTACGGCAGCATTCAAGGCAAGAATGTTGGTCTGGAACGCGATGCCGTCGATCACCGAAATAATATCTACGATCTTGCGCGAGCTTTCATTGATCGAGCTCATGGTGCCCACGACTTGTCCTACCACCGCGCCGCCTTTTGCGGCAATCTCGCTGGCGCCCCGCGCCAGTTGGTTGGCCTGCTTGGCGTTCTCGGCGTTCTGTTTTACTGTGGAAGTCAGCTCTTCCATGCTGGCGGCAGTTTCTTCCAGCGATGCGGCCTGCTCTTCGGTGCGCTGTGACAAATCGGTGTTGCCTTGGGCGATCTCCTTGGAGGAAGTGTCAATTGCATCTACCGATCCCTTGATGTCGGAGACAATCTTGCGCAGGCTGTCCTGCATGGTTTGCATCGAATACAACAGGCTGGTGGAATCGCCCGTCTTGACGGCCAGATCGTGGGACAGGTCACCCGCAGCGATAGTTTTCACTGACTCGGCAGCATAGTCCGGTTCGCCACCCAATTGTTTCAGCAGGCTGCGCACGATCAGGAAGCCGATGGCTATTGCTGCCAGCAGCGTAATCAGCGCGATGACAATGATCTGGATCAGTGCCTTCTCCACTTGCTGACCAGCTTCCTCGCCAATTGTAGTCATGCGACCGCTTTGCAGCTTAACTAATTCTTCTACGGCAGCAACATAGGCATCCTGGAGATCCATGGTCTTTTCCATGAACAGGGTTTTCGCTTCTGGTGTCTTGCCCTCCTTCTGCAATTTGATGAATTCATCCTGGGAGCCGATGTACTTGGCGCGCATGTCCTTCACTTTGCCCAGCGCGGCCTTACCCTTTTCGGAGTGAATCGCGGCTTCCAGTTTTTCCAGGCTGTCCTTGATGATTTTGCGCTGAGCATCAATGTTGCCTATTTCCTTCATGGCATTGTCATGGCCTGTCACCAGCAACGAATCGCGCATGAGTATGCCGATGGCGCCAATGGAGGCTATCACATCATTTGCCGCAGTCACTTTGGGAAATTCGTCGTTAACAATGTCATCCAGTTGCCCTTTAATGCCGCGCATATTGGCAATACCAAGAATGGCGATGATGACCAGCAACGTAATTACTGCACCGAAACCCAAACCCAGCCGGGTTCCTACTTTCATATTTGCGAATGACATGATGTTCTCCCCTGTGTGATACGTAAGATACTTTAAGTTATTCCTCTATTCGCATCGTGCGGCAGCGACCGAATTGCTAGGCTGCAACGCTGTCTATCAAATCCATGTCACGGCTGCTCATCAGCCGCTCAATATCTATTAGAATGATCATGCGCTGATCCACTGCACCCAGTCCATTGATGTATTGGGTATCCAGGGCGGAGCCGAATTCCGGCGCAGCCTTGATCTGTTCCGAGGTGAGTGTGATGACGTCCGACACGCCGTCCACTACCATGCCCACCACGCGGTGCGCGAGGTTGAGGATGATCACCACGGTGAACTGGTTGTATTCGACGTTGCCCAGGTTGAATTTGATGCGCATGTCGACGATGGGGACGATGACGCCGCGCAGGTTGACTACGCCCTTGATGAACGGCGGCGTGTTGGCGATGGCGGTGACGGCGTCGTAGCCGCGGATTTCCTGCACGCGCAGGATGTCGATGCCGTATTCCTCCTTGCCCAGCGTAAAGGTGAGAAACTCATTGTTGGAAACGGCCGCTTGGCCGCCCGCTGATGCCTCTTGAGTCGGGTTCATTATCAACCTCCTGAAGAATGTTTTCCGGTTCCTGTTTTCCAAGTACTACAATTTCATCTGGGGCATTACAAAATCAAAATTAACAATCACGTTTTAGCAAGGCACAAAGAATCCTGCGCAGCCTAAAATTTCTCAAACTCTTCTCCCTCCCCATCCTTTTTGGGAAGCGCCTTGTGTGCGGGAGCCAGTTTCCTGGCCGGAGCAGCAGTTTCATGCTTGGCTGCGACTGGTTTGGCTGCTGGCTTGGCGGTTGTTTTGACCGCAGTGCGTGCTGAGGCGGGGCGCCTTGCCTGTGCCCGGCTTGCCGACTCGTCCAGCTTGAACACGCTGACCGATTGCGCCAGGTGCTGCGCTTCTTCTTCCAGCGATTCGGCGGCTGCGGCCGCTTCTTCCACCAGCGCGGCATTCTGCTGTGTGACTTCATCCATCTGGGTGATGGCCTGGTTCACTTGTTCGATGCCAGTACTTTGCTCCGCCGAGGCGGCGGAAATTTCCGCCATGATGTCGGTTACGCGCTTTACCGCAGTGACGATCTCTTCCATGGTTTTGCCTGCTTCATCCACCTGCCGGGTGCCGTCTTCCACTTTTTCCACCGAATTGCCGATCAGCGCCTTGATTTCCTTCGCGGCTGCGGCGCTGCGCTGTGCCAGGGTGCGCACTTCGGCGGCCACCACCGCAAAGCCGCGCCCCTGCTCGCCGGCACGCGCCGCTTCCACTGCGGCGTTCAGCGCCAGGATGTTGGTCTGGAACGCGATGCCGTCTATCACCGAAATGATATCCACAATCTTGCGCGAGGATTCGTTGATCGAACTCATGGTGCCAACCACCTGGCTCACCGCTTGCCCACCTTTCAAGGCAATCTGGCTGGCGCCTTTCGCCAACTGGTTGGCCTGTCTTGCGTTCTCCGCATTCTGCTTCACGGTGGAGGTGAGCTGCTCCATGCTGGCTGCGGTTTCTTCGAGAGAGGCGGCCTGCTCTTCGGTGCGCTGCGACAGGTCGGCGTTGCCCATGGCAATTTCCCCGGCGCCGGTAGTGATGTTGTCGATGGCGCTCTTGACCTCCCCAATCAGACCGCGCAGGCTGTCTTGCATGACTTTCAGGGAATACAACAGGCTGCTGCCGTCGCCTGCCTTGATATCCAGCTCAATGGAAAGATCGCCGCCGGCAATCTTGTGCACCGCTTCCGCCGCATAGTCCGGTTCACCGCCGAGCTGGCGCAACATGATGCGGATCATGTATGTGGCAAATACTAGCGTGGCCAGCAGCGCTGCCAATGAAATCACGATGTAGAAGATCATCATGGTCTTGGCTTGTCCCTTGACTTGCTCGGTGGTTTTCATCAGGTCACCCGATAATCTGGTTTCGACCTCCTTCAACAGGTTGATCCTTTCCGTCGCCACTTTGAACCAGTGCGCGCTGTCAATGCCCAAACTCTTCTCGTTCACTTTTTCCACGGCATTTTTCTTGATGGCTGACACATCATCCACTGCCTGCCCGCTGACCTTGCTCTTATAAAATTCTTTCTGGTCACTGAGGGCGTAACTGTCGAAGACTTTTGTATAGATATCCTGCGCGGAAGCATTCGAAAGAAATCGCGCAAAAAGTTCCGGCGTAAATTTGTCTGCCGCGAACACACCGGTGAGAATGGCGCGCTCCTGCCCGGCGCGCTCCTTGGCCAGCAAAAGCGCAGAATAAGAAGAAGCCAGCCGCGCTATCTGGCTGTTGCTGCTGAGTGTCGAAGTTTGCGTGGGGATGGCGAGAAACTTGCCGATGATCCTGGTGTAAAAACCAACCGCATCCGGGGCGGGAATGGTCAGCGCGGTAATGGCGGTGCGTTTGGCGCCGATTTCGTCCATATCGCGCATTACTTCATCCAATGAGTTTTTCAGGGACAGGTCAAACTGGCCCGCATCAAAACTGGCCGCAGCCTGTTTCAGGTCAGCAGCCTTCTTGTCGGTTTCACTGCGTTGTGCCGGCAATTCACTGGCAAACTTGGCGCCCTGGCTGCCCAGAAAACCCGCCGTCATGCCCCGCTCTTTTTGCAGCTCGTGGGCAAGATTGCCGATCTTGACTGACAACCCCACCATGGATTCCAGCTTGTCCATTTCGTGGGTAACACCGGCTTTTTCAATGGTGCTGCCGATTGAAAAATACAAAAGGCCCAACAATGGAACGAGAACGATCAAAATCAATTTTGTTCTCATTCTGAGTGCGCTGAATGATGGCATTTTATTTCCCCCCGAAATTACAACTTAATTAGCATCAAACCACAGCCATTTCGGCAAAACCCCTATCCCGGCCTGGTATCAACCGCTCGTTGCCACTATATAGAAATCAAGCCCGCATCCCGAGTATCCATCCGGCAAAAAAGCGGATGAACCACGACGCACTTGTCGCATTCTGCCTTGCCCTGCATAAAGGTAAGAAATTTGTTACTGAAAACAACCGTGACTGCAACCGCCGATGCTTCTTGAGCTTGACGCATCTCCCACCCCCCTCAGGTTTTTGAGTTGCCATTCTGACAGGGAGAATCCTACACCGTGGGTGTGTCTAATGCAAACTTTACAGGGGGGTGCATTTGATTAAAACCTGTCCGCCCGCAACGCCATATTTAGCGCCTCTCCAACTCTTCCCAGCGCACCATTAGCTGCAGCAACTCATCTTCAATAACCGAGAGGCTCTCTTGCAGCTGCCTGGCATGCTCTGGATTGTCGCGGTAAAGATTGGCAGTGCCGAGGGCGGCGGCGATTGCCTCCTGCTCGCGTTCAAGCTGCTGGATGAGATGCGGGATTTCTTCCAGTTCGCGCGTTTCCTTGAAACTCAGCTTGCTGGATGTTTTGGCTTTCTGTTTGACTGGTTGTGGCATGGGTTTGAGTGGTGTCGTTTCACGTTGCACAGCCGTTGCGTGCTTTTTCTGCCGCATCCAATCCTCATAGCCGCCGACATATTCCATAAGCTTGCCGTCACCCTCGAAGGCGATGACCTGGGTCACCACATTATCGAGAAAGGCGCGGTCATGGCTGACCAGAAACAGTGTACCGTCATATTCGGTCAGCAACTCCTCCAGCAATTCCAGCGTTTCGATATCGAGGTCGTTGGTCGGCTCGTCCAGCACCAGCACGTTGGCCGGGCGGCTGAACAGGCGCGCCAGCAACAGGCGGTTGCGCTCGCCGCCCGACAGGCTTTTCACCGGCGAACGCGCACGTTCCGGCGCAAACAAAAAATCACCGAGGTAGCTGATGATATGTTTTCTTGTGCCGCCGATCTCTATGTAATCCGAGCCCTGGCTGATGGTGTCGGCCAGCGTCGCTTCTTCATTCAGTTGCGTGCGCAACTGGTCGAAATAGGCCACGCTGAGTTTGGTGCCCAGCTTGACCTCGCCGCTGTCCGGCTGCATTTCTCCCAGAATGATTTTGAGCAGCGTGCTCTTGCCCGCGCCGTTCGGCCCGAGCAGGCCGATCTTGTCGCCGCGCTGGATGCGGCAGGAAAAATTGTTGATGACTTTTCTCTCGCCAAATGTCTTGCTGACATGCGACAACTCCGCCACCAATTTGCCGGAACGGTCGCCCGCATCCAAGTTCATTTCGATACGCCCTATACACTCGCGCCGCGCCGCGCGCTCGCGGCGCAATTGCTCCAGCCGCCGCACGCGTCCTTCGTTGCGGGTGCGCCGCGCCTTGATGCCCTGGCGTATCCAAACCTCCTCCTGCGCCAGCACCTTGTCGAATTTTGCGTTGAGCACTGCTTCGTCTTGCAACATCTGTTCCTTGACGCGCAGGTAAGCCGAGAAGTTACCTGGAAAGCTGGCTAATTTCCCGCGATCCAGTTCGACGATGCGGGTAACTACGTTATCGAGAAAGCGCCGGTCATGGGTGACCAGCAACACGCTGCCGCGAAAATTGTTGAGCAGGTTCTCCAGCCATTCGATGGAAGAAAAATCGAGGTGATTGGTCGGTTCGTCCAGGATCAGCACGTCAGGTTCGGCCACCAGCGCCTGCGCCAGCGCCACACGCTTGCGCACCCCGCCGGAGAGATCACCCACGCGGCTGTCGGCATTCAGCTCAAGGCGCTGGATGGCCGTCTCGATGCGCGCCTGTATCGCCCACCCATTCTGCGCTTCGAGCTGGGTTTGCAGGGGTTGCATCGCTTCGAGCAGCACCTCGTAATCCGCGTCCGGTTCGGCGAGTTGATGCGACAGGTGATGGTAATCGCTCAACAATTTACACAGCCCGCCCAGCCCGCGCGCCACTTCCTCGAACACGGTCGCATCGGCATCCAACACCGGTTCCTGGCTCACATGGCAGATGCGTGCGCCGGGTGCGCGCCACACGATACCATCATCCAGCGCCGCCTGGCCAGCCAGCACTTTCAGCATGCTGGATTTGCCGCCGCCGTTGCGCCCGATCAGGCCGACGCGCTCGCCTTCATCGAGCTGGAAATCCACATGATCGAGCAGCGCTACATGGCCGAAAGCAAGCGCGGCCTTATCAAGCGTGAGGTATGACATCAGGTTTATTGAATCCCGTAAGAGTGAATGGCCAACTCAGAATATTTTAGAGGCGCCCTTTGGCGAATCCCCACAACCGCAGCAGCAGCACGCATGCCAGCGCAAGGCTGCCGGCGAAAAGGAACGCGGCGCCCGCCCCCCAGTAATGCCACAGCGTGCCGAACAGCACGCCAGCCGGGATAGCGCTCAAGCCGACAGCGAGATGATACCAGCCAAACGCAGTGCCGCGCTCGTTCTCGTTCGCATAGACGCTGATCAGCGCGCGCTCGGAGCCTTCGCTCAGGCCGGTGACCAGGCCGTATGCAACCACGCTGATCCACAGTGAATAAACCTGCTCCATCTGGCTGAAGGCGAAGAAACTCAGGGCATAGCCCAGCCAGCCTGTCATGGTCAGATGGCCGAGGCCGAAGGCATCCGCCATACGCCCGCCGTGGGTCGAGGTGGCCGCCTTGGTAATATTCAGCGTGGCCCACAGCAAAAGTATCTGCACGACGCTCATGCCCAGTTCATTGCCGCGCAACAGGATGAAGCTTTCTGAAACCCGCGCAAAGGTAAACAGCGCCAGCACCAGCAAATAGCGGCGGGTTGGCCGCGACAACACCGACCAGACCAGCGGCGCGCGCAGGCTTTCCATCCTCGCTTCCTGGCGCGGCGGCTCCTGCACGCCGAAGACCAGCAACAACATTACCACCACACCGGGAACAACCGACCACAGGATAACTTCACTGACGGACAAGCCCATCCACATCAGTGCCGCGATAGCCAGCAGACTGCCGCACATCGCCCCGGCATTATCCAGTGCACGCTGAAAACCAAATGCATGCCCATGCATGGAAGAATGTGCCGCATCGGCCATCAGCGCATCGCGCGGCGCATTGCGTATGCCCTTGCCGACACGGTCCACGCTACGCAACAGCAGCAGTGCGCCCCAGCTCGATACCAGCCCCAGCAGGGGACGCGCAAAATTCGACAGCGCATAGCCGGATACGACCAACCGCTTGCGCCGCCCGGCCTTTATATCGGAAAAACGCCCGGCCCACAGTTTGAGAAAGCTCGCCGCCGCATCCGCCACGCCTTCCACCAGACCGAGCACCACCGGCCCTGCCCCCAGCACTGTGGCGATGAGAATGGGAATAAAAGGCGTAACCATCTCGGAAGCCATGTCATTAAAAAAACTGACCAGCCCGAGTATCACCACGGTACGCGGCAGTTTATATTTCATGAGTCGCTCATTATTCTTTGGGGAACCCCGAATTGGCACAGGGCATTTTACGATAGAATACGCGATATGCCCCGGTAGCTCAGTGGATAGAGCGACCCCCTCCTAAGGGGTAGGCCGTACGTTCGATTCGTATCCGGGGCACCAAAAGTCAAATAGCTATAGCGACAAAGTGCTTTTGTTATTCATGGGTCACCCCGGAGTAACTTTAAATAGAGTCATCGCGTAGCCGTGATTGATTGCAGGGGGCAAATGAATCACCCCCTATTTGCTTTGGCTCACCCGATATTTGCAGGATTTTTAATGGAGTTATCGAGAGAATACAACCTTTGAATTTTCTTTTTCACGAATTACAAAAACAAAATTTCTGGTTGCTGTTGGTTGTGTGCCTGCTTATTGTTTCCACGCTTTATCCAAGGCTGCTTGCGCCTTGTCGTATTTCTTCTTGCTCTCCAGGTAACGGCTCTCTGACAAGAATGCATTTTTACGCGCGGTTTCCAACTGTATTTTTTGCCGCTCCAATTCTTTTTTTGCCGCAGATACACGCTGCACATCGGCATCACGCTCTTCCTTGGCCTTTTTCATATCATCCTGAGCAATATGCACCGCAGTCTGCAATGCCGACAAATCCCCGGCCCGCGCCAAAGATGTCAGGCCAAGCAAGCATAAAATCAATATCAGATTACTATTCAACATGAGCTTTTCTCTGTTTTTTCGTCTGCCATAGCAGGATTCATACTACCAGTTTTTCCTTTTGTTGAGCAGTGCGCCAGCCCGCTGCGCCAGTCCGCCAGAAATGAGGATATGAATTCCACATGCAAACGAGAAGCATGAAAAAATCATTGCCGGCAGTACGCAAAACAATGGATTGTTGCATGCAATATCCTGAAAAATTCCGGTAATAATCCATCGGTTCACGGCAATTATTACGTTTGGGTTACCAATCCCGGCTGATTTTGCTATCATTTTCCCATGGCACTTGGGATGGCTGATCGATGACTACGCGCAAGGCAGGCACCAAACTCTCGCAAAAGAAAGTGGAAGATATCGGCCGCGCGGCAGCCCGGCTGCATCGTTTGCTCAAGGAACTCGGCCACGTTAAGGGCTTGCAGCAGAGCGCCTCCACCATGCCTGACGCGCGCGCAAGGCTGAGTTTCATCGACCAGTCGATGCACGAGGCTTCGGAAAAAACCCTCAGCGCCGTGGAAAACTCGCTGCCGCTCACCGATGCCACACGCAAATCCTGCGCCCGCATGGCCCGGCAGCTGTCAAAAACCGAAGACCTCGCACACCACACGCTGGTTCAAAAAACGATTTCCCACCTGGAGGAAATAGCCGCTGCTGAAGAAACTTTGCACCACAATCTGCTGCAAATCATGGAGGCGCAGGAATTTCGTGATATCGCCGGACAGATGGTCAACAAAATCCTGTGTGCCGCAGAGGAAATCGAAGTGATACTGCTCGACATCCTGCGTGAATATGCGCCGAACACCAAGGATTCCCTCATCTCAAAAGAAGGCCGCACTTCAGGCCCTGCTGTCAAAGCCGATCCGGACGGCGTCAACGGGCAAGATGAAGTGGATGATTTGCTCTCCTCCATGGGTTTCTGAACGGTTCGTGCGGCACATAAGCTGCTGCACCGATAGCAGGCAATCCCTATGCGTTTCGAGCTTGAGAAACAGGCGCCACAGTAAATTTTTCCACAGTAAATTTTTATAGATGCGTAACATTTCAGCACAGCAGGGAAACCCATGAATTTAGAACTTCCATCCGTGTGGAACCTGATCATTTCCACCATAGTGTTTTTCATTGCCGCCTGGTATATCAACCGCTACATGGACGGGCAGAAAATCGGCAAGGGCATGACGCGCGGCTTGCTGGTATTTCTTGTCGCCTCTTTGGTGTCATGGGGCGCCGGGGAGGCGGTTGATTGGGTTCAAGGCCCACAACCCGCGTCGCAGGCTTCGAAGGATTTATCCAATCTCCTGAAAGATGCCGGCAAGCCGCAACCGTAATCCACGGGAATATAGCTCCGGCTTCTTCCCTCATTTTTTGTCTTGACTTTAACTTCGTCTTTGGAACTTCGCCGTTGGGCTTTGGCTTCGCTATTGGACATTAACTTCGCTTGCACAAAATCGTATATCCTATTAAAATGGTCAAGTATTATTATCCAATCAACCCTTAACTGAAGGAACCAAAAATGGCTCACGATTGCTCCCACTCCACCACCCCCGACATGCGCTACCCGTTCGACGCACGCGGTGTCGCCAAGCGCTTCCGCCACGCTGCAATTTTCGGCGCGCTGGACTCCCTGCACCCGGGCGAAACCATGCTCTTCTGCAACGACCATGACCCGCTGCCGCTGCTTTCGCAACTGGTGCAGCGTTACGGCAACGGTATCGAAATCAATTATGTCGCCCGCGATCCCGGGCAGATCGTCATCGAATTCAACCGCAAATAACCGCGTAATGCTGGTCATACTAGTGCTGATGGCGGCGGCGAGTTTCGCCGGCGCCATTGCACTGCCCCTGCTCTATCCCCTTCCTTCCGCCGCACATATCCATCTCGCCCTGGCAGCAGGCATCATGCCGCTGATCTTCGGCGCAATGACCCATTTCGTGCCGGTGTTGACGCGCAGTGCCGCAGCACCCAAGGGTGTGCGCCTGATACCGTTGCTGGCGTCAAGCGCGGGCACACTGGCATTTTTCTCCTTTGCCGCATCAAACCGGATTTATTATTTTGCCGCATTTTTTGCGCTTGCCCTCGCCATGGCATTCGCCATGTGGATCATGCGGCGCGCAAATAAAGCCGTAGGCAAACCGCACCCCTGCCTCAACTGGTATCTCGGCGCAATCGCCTGCCTGATACTGGCATTTGTTGCGGTATTGGCTATGACATTGTGGCCGGAACAACGCATTGCCCTGAAACGCTTGCACCTGCATCTCAATACGCTGGGCTTTATCGGGCTGACGGCAATCGCCACCCTTCAGGTGCTGCTGCCCACCGCCGTCGGGCGGCCTGACCCGCAGGCAGCCGCAAGGCTGCGCCAGGATATGAAATGGGCCTTGGGCGGCGCGCTCCTGATTTCCATCGGCGCAGCCTGGTTCAAGCCTTTGGCATGGACAGGCGCGGTGCTGTGGGCGATTCCGCTGGTTCATTTATGCAAGGCCTGGTTCACCCTTTATTTTCGGGAAATTCGCCAGCTCCATGGCGCTGCCTCTTCGCTGGCGGCGGCACTGACCGGATTTTTTGCCGCAATATTTTTCGGCGCACTGCACACGGGCGGCATCCTAAATACGGCAAACACCGCTCACGCCTTCATCTTCGCCTTCCTGTTCCCACTGGTGACCGGCGCAGTCAGCCAACTACTGCCTATCTGGGCGCGCCCCGGCCCGCAAACCCCGTGGCACACCTTGGCGCGGCAACATCTTGGCAAGGGCGGCGGCTACCGCGCCCTGCTGTTTCTTGCCGGCGGCCTGCTGTTGGGCTTGGGCTGGCGCGAAGGCATGCTGCTCTCAATTGCTGCACTGGCCGCCTTCCTGCTGCAACTCGCGACGACGGCGCGGCCTGCGCCTGTCACCTGAAAGGAGCGTGCCATGCCACAACCTGAAATGCCCACCAAGGAAATTGTCCTGAATATTCTGCATAACGTCATCGACCCTGAAGTCGGCATGAACATCGTCGACTTGGGGCTTATATACGGCGTGGAAATTTCCGGCAACAAACTGCGCGTCGATTTAACCATGACCACACCGGCATGCCCGATGGGCGACATGATCATGGACGATGCAAGGCGAGCCTTGACGGGGCTGGCGCCGGCTGGCGCCGAGATCGACATTAACCTGGTGTGGGATCCTCCCTGGAGCCCGGACAAAATGAGCGAAAATGCGCGCGATCATTTCGGCTGGGAGTAATTCCCCCAAACAAAAAAATCATTTCACCACGAAGGGCATGAAGATCACAAAGTTTTTTTAAATAGTTGCATAGAATTTTATTATCACCCAGAAGACGAGTTGTTTTCAGGAAGTAATCTCTTGCTCTTCTTCGCGTGCTTCGTGCTCTTCGTGGTTCAATTGCGGTTCCAAGGATATTATGACTACTGTGCGATCTGCTAACTTAGGCGTCCCCTTCCGCCTGCCGCTCCTGATCCTGGGATTTGTATCCCTGGCATCCGGCGTATTGGCCGGTCTCGCACGGTTAGGTTGGAGTGTACCGCTACCCTCGGCGCAAATAGTTTTGCTGCACGGGCCGCTGATGGTATGCGGTTTCCTCGGCACGGTCATCGGCCTGGAACGCGCCGTCGCACTGGGCCAGCGCTGGGCCTATGCCGGCCCGCTGTTTACCGGGCTGGGCGGCGTTTCCCTCCTGCTCGGCTTTCCAATTTCGGCAGGCGCATCGGCGATGGCGCTCGGCAGCGCCGTGCTGCTCGCCGGAACCACGCTGATCATGCTGCGCCAGCGCGAATTGTTCCTGATCACCATGGCGTTCGGCGCGGCAAGCTGGCTGGCTGGCAACCTGTTGTGGCTGACCGGCGCGCCGGTGCATGGAGTGGTGGCGCTGTGGATCAATTTTCTGGTGCTGACCATTGCCGGTGAGCGGCTGGAGCTATCGCGCTTCCTGCCCCCTTCACCCGTGGCCAAACAAATCTTTGCCGCCATTCTCGCAACGCTGCTGGCGGGAGGCATCTTCAGCGCAGCAGGCTCCGGCACTGCCATATATGGCATCGGCCTGCTCGGGCTGGCGCTGTGGCTGTTGCGCCAGGATATCGCGCGCCGCACGATAAAAGAGCGCGGGTTGACCTGCTTCATCGCCGTATGCCTGCTCTCCGGCTACGCTTGGCTTACCCTCGGCAGCATCATGTTGCTTGCCGCCGCCGGCCTGTCCGGGGCAGCCTACGATGCGGTGCTGCACGCCATCCTGTTCGGCTTCGTGTTCTCGATGGTATTCGGCCACGCGCCGATAATTTTTCCTGCCGTGGTGCGGGTCAAAATGCCGTATCACTGGACTTTCTACCTGCCGCTGCTGGTGCTGCATGCGTCGCTGCTGGTGCGCCTCGCCGGCGACGGCCTGGCGCTGCCTGGACTGCGCAGTCTCGGCGGATTATTGAATGCGGCAGCGCTGGTATTTTTCATCCTGAGCACCGTCAGCAGCGTGATCCGGGGCTTCCGCGCAAACAGGAATTGAATATATTTCATGCAGCCAATAGATAAATGCAATGCGTTTGTGCCCGGTGAAATGGTTACGGTGGAGCCGTACCGGATGGGAAAACTTTCTTCGCTGACTTTTGCGGCAAAAGAACTCTACGCCGTCAAAGGATTTGTTACTGGCGCCGGAAACCCGCACTGGAAAAAGACCCACCCGGCAGCCGAGGTTATGGCGCCAGCCGTTGCGGCGCTGTTAAACGAAGGCGCCACGCTGATGGGCAAAACCATTTCAGACGAAATGGCTTTTTCCCTCGATGGCGAAAACGTGCATTACGGCACCCCGCTAAACCCTGCATGCCCGGACAGGATTCCCGGCGGCTCTTCCAGCGGCTCCGCATCGGCGGTCGCCGGCGAGCTGGTGGATTTTGCGCTGGGCACCGATACGGCCGGCTCCATGCGCATCCCGGCTTCTTATTGCGGAATTTACGGCTTCCGCCCAACGCATGGAGCTGTCTCGCTGGAAGGCGTTCACCCGATGGCGCCCAGCTTCGATGTGGCCGGCTGGTTTGCCAGGACGCCGGATATCCTGGCGAAGGTGGGAAGCGTACTGCTCGATATAGAGATGCCTGAATTTACAGCCAGCCAATTTTTAATTGCACGCGACTTGTTCGATACGAAAGACAAAAGCGCCGCAGCAAAATACGGCGCTTTCATTCAAGGATTATCCAGATTACCGGTTGAGATTACCGAGATTGAATTAGGCAAACCCGATTTCCAGACATGGATTGAAGTGCTGAGAAACATCCAGTGGTGGGAATTGAATCAGGCTCACGGCGAATGGATTTTTCAGAACCTCGATAAATTTGGCGCAGAGATACGCGGTAGGCTGGAAAAAATATCATCCGTCACCAGAGATGAGATGGAAGAAAAAAGACGGGTCAGAAAACAGCTGGCAAGCCACATCGAAAACATAATCACTCCCGGCGCCATAGCTGTCTTCCCGACAGCCCCCGGTATTGCGCCTTTAAGAGGCAGGTCCATAGACGAAGCAAGGGCATCCCGCAGCAACACGATGAGACATACCTGCATCGCTACCGTTGCCGGGTTGCCGCAAGTCTCGATGCCGCTGTTGAAAATAGATGGCTGCCCAATCGGAGTATCGTTTTTGGGAGCGC
>JAHFRC010000076.1 GCA_023259015.1 Nitrosomonadales bacterium
AAGCATCATGGCAACCGTGCAATCTCGTTCTCAATCCAGTCTTCCACGCGCCGGTTAATCTCCTTGGCCTTGAGTCCTGCGGGATCAATCGGCACGCCTATGCTCATGGTGATCACGCCGGGGTACTTGAGGAAGGCTTTGCGCCCCCACAGCCTGCCCGCGTTGTGCGCCACCGGCACCACCGGGACGCCGCAATGCGCAGCCAAGAGCGCACCGCCCATCTTGTATTCGCCGCGCTGGCCGTAAGGCATGCGTGTGCCTTCTGGAAAAATCACCACGCAGAAACCCAGAGCCAGCCGCGCCTTGCCCTGATTCAATAATTGTTTGATTGCGTCAAGGCTTTTACTGCGTTTGATGGCGATGGGGCTGGTCATCGCCAGCCCCCAGCCGAAGAAGGGCAGCCACAGCAGTTCGCGCTTGAGCACCCATACCTGTGGCGGAAATACTTTTTGCAGCGCGATGGTTTCCCAGGCAGACTGGTGCTTGCACAGTACGACGCAAGGCTGCCTGGGGATGTTTTCTGCGCCGCGCACTTCCATGCGGATGCCGCACAGCACGCGCAGCAACCACAGCACGGTGAGCGCCCAGCCGGAGATGATGCGATAGCGCGTGATGGGGTGGAGCGGAAAGGACAACAAAGCGAGCAGCGTAAACAGCGGTGTGATGAGGATTTGCAGCAGCAGGAAAATCAGCGAACGCAAAAATACCATGTCAAACCAGTGTCGCGGCAACCGCCGCCAGGTCGGGGTAAACTTGCGTGCCCTCCGGCAGTTCGCCATTGGCCTGTGTTTTGGCGCCCTTGCCGGTAAGCACCAGTATCGGCAGTGCGCCCATGTTGGCGGCTGACGTCAAATCGCGCAGTGAGTCACCTACTGCGGGTACGCCTCGCAAGTCGACGTTATAGCGTGCCGCAATCCTTTCCAGCATGCCGGTCCTGGGCTTGCGGCACAGGCAATTTGCATCCGCCGCATGCGGGCAGAAAAAAATGGCGTCGATACGCCCGCCCGCTTGCGCCACCGCCTTGTGCATCTTGTCGTGTATGGCGTTAAGCGTGTGCATGTCGAACAGGCCGCGCCCCACGCCGGATTGGTTGGTCGTCACCACCACGCGGTAGTCCGCTTGGCACAGGCGTGCGATGGCTTCCAGGCTGCCTGGAATGGGTTTCCATTCATCCGGGCTCTTGATGAATTGGTCGGAGTCGAAATTGATGACGCCGTCACGGTCGAGAAGGATGAGGTTCATAACTTCAGTCGTTAGCCATTAGAGAATAGTCGTTAGTTGGTGTTGTCGTTACGCGGTTTTTGTTTCTAACTAAAAACTGGCAACCAGCGTCTGACGGCTGCTTCATGTCACGCTGCCAGTCTGGAAATATCCGCAACCTGATTCATCAACCTGCCCAGTTGCTGCAATAGCGCCGCACGGTTCAAACGCAGTTCCTTGTCCTCGCACATCACCATGACCTTGTCGAAGAAGTCGTCGATGAATGGCTTGAGCGTGACCAGCGCCTTCAGGTTTTGCCCGTAGTCGCCGCGATCCAGATAGCCTTGCGCAAACGGCGTGATGTCCTGCATGGCGTGGTACAGATCGAGTTCGGCGGCTTCTTTCAGCAGCGCGGGTTTTACCGGCGCCATGGCTGAATCCGGGCCGATTTCCTCGCGGTTCTTGCGCATGATATTTTGCACGCGTTTGTTGGCCGCAGCCAGATCCTTCGCCACTTCCAGCGCGGCGAACGCACGCACGCCTTCCAGGCGCGGCAGGGCTTCGTGCAATCGCCCATTCAGCATGCCGATCACCGCTTCGATGTGCGACACCTCGAAATCGCGTTCGCGCAAATAGCCGCGCAGGCGATCCAGCATGAAGCCTTCCACATCGCCGGCCACCGTGGCGCTCAGCATGCCTGCGGGGAAGTTTTCCGCCGCAGTCTTGAGCAGCGCGCCCAGCGGCAAATCGAGCGGCGTTTCGATCAGAATGCGCAATATGCCCAGCGCATGGCGGCGCAACCCGAACGGATCCTTGTCGCCGGTAGGAACCTGGCCGACGCCGTAAATGCCCAGCAACGTATCGAGCTTGTCGGCCAGAGCCACGGCGCAAGCCAGCGCGCCTTGCGGCAGCGTGTCGCCGGCAAAGCGCGGATGGTAGTGCGCCTCGATGGCGTCCGCTACTTCCGGTTTCTCGCCGTCGTGCAGCGCATAGTAGCGCCCCATGATGCCTTGCAGTTCGGGGAATTCGCCCACCATGTCGGAGAGCAGGTCGGCCTTGGACAGGCGCGCCGCCAGTTCCGCATCGGCCTTGTCCGCTTCCAGCAGGCGCGCGATGATGCCGGCCAGCGTTTCGATGCGTTCCACGCGCTGCAGCTGCGAACCCAGCTTGTTGTGGTACACCACGCTGCCGAGTTTTTCGACACGCGATTCAAGGGGGTGCTTGCGATCCTGGTTATAGAAGAAACGCGCATCGGAAAGCCGCGGGCGTACCACGCGCTGGTTGCCGCCGATAATGCGCCTCGGGTCGCCCACTTGCATATTGGAAACGATCAGGAATTTATTGAGCAGCTTGCCCTTGGCGTCCAGCAGCGGAAAATATTTCTGGTGCTGCTGCATGGTGAGGATCAGGCACTCCTGCGGCACTTCTAGAAACTCTTCCTCAAACTCGCCGATGTACACGGCCGGCCACTCTACCAGCGCTGTCACTTCATCCAGCAATGTGCTCAACACGCTGCGTTCTTCGTTGGAAAGCGCCAGCAACTCTTGTACCGACAGGTTGGCGTGGCCTATCCATGCGGCCTTGGAAATTTCTGCATTACGGTCCAGTTGCTGCGCAATCATCTCGCGGCGTTTGGCGAAGCTTGCGATAACGCTGCCCTCGCTCTCGAGCACGGCCTCATAATCGTCGGCATGCTTCAAGGTAAGCGCGCCGGCGGACAGGAAACGGTGTCCGCGCGTGACATTGCCGCTTTGCAGGCCGAGCACTTCGCCGTTGACGATATTGCTGCCATGCAACATGGTCAGCGCATGCACCGGGCGCACGAACTGGTGTTCCGAATCGCCCCAGCGCATCAACTTGGTGACAGGCAGTTTTTTCAGGGCCTGCGCCACGATGCCGGAAAGGTGTTTTCCCAGTTCCCGGCCCTTCTGCTCGATGCGCGCCACAAAATATTCCGCCTTGCCGTCGCTGCTGCGCTGCAACTGTTCGAATGCCACCCCGGCTGAGCGCATGAAGCCTTCCAGCGCCCTGGTCGGCTTGCCATCCGCATCCATGCCGGAAGCCACCGCCGGGCCTTTGCGCTCGATTACCCGGTCGGCCTGCCGCGCCGCCACATTGGTGAGGCTCAGCGCCAGCCGGCGCGGCGTGGCATACGGCGTAAGCACGCTGCCATCGCTCGTCAGCCCCTGCTCACGCAGTGCGGCGAATACATCGTTGGCAAAGCTGGTGGAAAGCCGCTCCAGTATTCTCGGCGGCAGCTCCTCGGTCAACAGCTCAATCAGTAAAGTCTGCTTCATTTATTTCGCCTCCCCGCTCTTGCACATCGGGAAGCCCAGCGCCGCGCGCGAATCGTAATAAGCCTGCGCCACCTGCCTGGACAGCGCGCGCACGCGGCCGATGTAAGCGGCGCGCTCGGTCACTGAAATCGCGCCGCGCGCATCCAGCAGGTTAAAGGTGTGCGAGCATTTCATCACCATCTCGAAGCCGGGTAGCGGCAGCCCTTCCTCCATCAGGCGCCTGGCCTCGGCCTCATACTCACCGAAGTGGCGGAACAGCATTTCGACATTGGAATGCTCGAAGTTATACCTGGATTGCTCCACCTCGTTCTGGTGGTACACGTCGCCGTAAGTCACCACGCTGTTGCCGTTCTGCGCCCACACCAGATCGAACACGTTTTCCACCCCCTGCAGGTACATGGCAAGGCGCTCGATGCCATAAGTAATTTCGCCCAATACCGGTTTGCAGGTGAGTGAGCCGACTTCCTGGAAATAGGTGAACTGCGTTACCTCCATGCCGTCCAGCCAAACCTCCCAACCCAACCCCCATGCGCCCAGGGTGGGTGATTCCCAGTCATCCTCCACGAAGCGGATATCGTGCTCGCCGGTGTTGATGCCCAGCGCGCGCAGGCTGTCGAGATACAGATCCTGGATGTTGTCCGGCGAAGGTTTCAGCACCACCTGGTATTGGTAATAATGCTGCAAGCGGTTGGGGTTTTCGCCATAGCGCCCGTCCTTGGGTCGGCGCGATGGTTGCACATAGGCTGCGCGCCACGGCTCCGGCCCGATGGCACGCAAAAAAGTCGCGGTATGGAAAGTGCCCGCGCCCACTTCGATATCGTAGGGCTGCAGCAGCGCACAGCCCTGCTTATCCCAAAAATCCTGTAGCGTCAGGATGACTTGCTGAAAGCTCGGCTTTGAGCCGAGTTTCGGTGAAGACTCATGCCCGCTTGCGGACGTGATGCCGGAACCAAAGGTAAGCATGTATTAAATCCGGTCGGATTGCGAAAGCGCTATTTTACGGGTTTTCGGCAGTTTGCGGCACCATGATTGCCCCAACATCCGTGTAACAGGCGGTTTACCCACAGCTTCATTCAACGGCAAAAAGTGCCGCTCTTCGTTGCGCTCAAGTTTCAGGCGCTTTCTGCCGAAATACAAGATGTGGTGTTTAAGTTTTTTTGCAATCAGTTGGAGGACCAAATGAAATACTTGCTTGCATGCCTGGTCATTCTAACCGTACATGTTCTGTTCGTTGTCGCCTTTATGCTGGGCGCACTGTACTTCGGCATGGCTAACCTGCTGGATCGGGCAAAGCGGGAAAAAATCTCCGACTGAATCCGGCATTTCACCGGGCGGCGCAGCCGCCGACCAGCGCCAGTTTTTCTGTGCGCGGCAACCCCTTGATTTCCATCTCGCGCTTCAAAGCTTCCGACTTGCTGACATGATTTTCACGATACACCAACTTCACCGGCGTGCGACCACGCGTGTATTTGGCGCCCTCGCCCGCGTTATGTGCGGCCAGACGTTTTTCCAGATCGTTGGTGATGCCACAATACAGGGTGCCGTCGGCGCAGCACAGGATATAACAAACCCAACTCATTGCCTGCGCAATCTCCATGTAAAGGTCAGCATAATCCCCAGCAACCCCAGCACCAACGCATTCCCCCAGCGTACATACGGCGTACTCCCCGCATAGCCCTGCACCATCCCGGTGAGCGTGCCTTCCTCGTGCTGCGGCAACATCTGCCGGATGCGCCCGTCGCGCCCGATGATGGAAGTCACGCCGGTATTGGTGGCACGCAACATCATGCGTCCCGTCTCCAGCGCGCGCATCTGCGATATCTGATTGTGCTGCATTGCGGCGTGCGAGTTGCCGTACCAGGCGTCGTTGCTGACGTTTACCAGCAGCGTCGCTTCGGGCAGTGCGCGGATGATTTCTTCGCCAAACGCATCTTCGTAGCAGATATTTACCGCAACTTTTTGCCCCGCTACGTTGAGCGGCGCCTGGGGCAGCCCGCCGCGTGCCAGATCCCCCATCGGGATATTTAGCACTTCGTTGATAAGCCAGCCCAATACCGGGCGTAACGGGATGAATTCACCGAACACGACCAGATGGTTCTTGCGATAGCTTTGGCTTTCCGCTGTGCCGAGCGTGAACACGCTGTTGTAATACAGGCCGTGGTCGCGCTCGAATGCGCCGATGAGCAGATCACCGCCGTTCTTTTTCACATGCTCGCGCAGGATGGCCGCATAATTTTCCGGTAGCTCGTTGCGCAGCAGCGGCAGCGCGGTTTCGGGCAGCACGGTCAGGCGCGCATCGCTTTCCTGGATCAGCCTGCGATAGGTCTCCAGCGTGCCGACGAGTTTGTCTTCTTGGAACTTCAGTTCCTGCGGGATGTTGCCCTGCAGCAGGCTCACCTTGAGCGGCTCGCCTTGCGCCTGCGTCCATTCCACTTCGCGTAGCGCCGCGCCGCCCAGCCACAACACGAGCAAGGCGGCGAGAGCCGCCTTGCCTTGCCTGCTCCAGCATTTCTGCGATACAAGGGCGAGCAGGCCTGCGCTGATGGCTACCGCCAGCGATATGCCATATACGCCGAGCAGCGGTGCATAGCCTGCCAGCGGACTGGATGCCGCTTGCGAATAGCCGAATGTCAGCCACGGGAAGCCGGTGAAGATCATGCCGCGCACCCATTCCATCAGCACCCATGCGGCGGGCATCAACAGCAGTACACGCGCCCATGCCGGGGCTTGCAGCTTTGCCTGCGCGTAACCGACCAACGCAAGAAATAATGCGAGGAAGGCGGAGAATAATGCGGTGCCGGGCAGCGCCAGCAGGAACGGCATGTCGCCGTAATCATGCAGTGCGACGTAGATCCAGCCGGTGCCTGCGCCGAACAAGCCCAGGCCGAAATAGAACCCCAGCCAGGATGCTGTGCGGGCATCCTGCGCATGCAGCCACTGTACGAATAACACTGCGAGTGTAAATACGGTAAGGGGGTATAGCGAGAATGGCGCAAAACCGGGTACGGCGAGCAAGCCGGTACAAAAAGCCAAAACGGGTTGATTCAAACGCAGGATGTTCACGCAGGGCACTGGAAAA
>JAHFRC010000077.1 GCA_023259015.1 Nitrosomonadales bacterium
ACACACTTACAAAAGATGGCGCGTTTAGCCATTAACACCATGGTGGCCGCACCGCACCTGTCGTTTCGAATTCAGCGGGTCTGGCGGTTCCTGGTTTGAGGATCAATGGTCCTTAGTTTGGCAGCAAGGTCGAGTCGGTAATAAATATTTGCGCCGTCTGAAATTGTGAGATGCTTTCGTGCGATGATGAGAATTCTTTTACCGATACTGGCGGTGCTTATGGCAAATTTTGCAGCAACTGCAGGGGGTGGGACTGGTTCAGCAGCGCATGGCGTGAGTCTGCATCCGTCGCCCACAACGGTTGCCATGAGCCTGGAAGAGGCCTTAGGGCAGCGCCGTTCGGTGCGTGAATTTGCGGTGGGTGGACTGACGCTTGCTGAAATTTCACGGCTGGTGTGGGCGGCGCAGGGTATCACTGCATCAGAGCGGCGCACGACACCATCGGCGGGTGCCACTTATCCCCTGGAGATGTATCTGGCGGTAAGCGATACTGAAAACCTATCAGCCGGTGTTTATCACTATCGTCCGGGCCGACATCGTCTTGAATTGGTGACTGGTGGTGATATCCGCCAGCCTCTGGCCATTGCCGCCGGCGACCAAAAATGGGTGAGCAGAGCAGCCATGGTGGTAGTCTTCGCTGCCCTGTTCGAGCGTACCGCCATCCGCTATGGCAAACGCGGTGAGCGCTATGTGCACATGGAAGCAGGACACGCCGCACAGAACTTATTGCTACAGGCAGCGGCCATGGGGCTGGGCGCCACACCGGTGGGTGCTTTCAGCGATGCGGAGGTTTCCCGCCTGCTGCACCTGCCGGCAGGCGAAGCACCTTTGTACATCATTCCTATCGGCAGAATTCCACGAACATAAGTGCATTCTTACATTTCCTGGTGGAAGCATCATTAGCAATATTGAGTACGGCATATTATTCAACATAATAGTGAGTTCCGCTGCCTACCCGGCTAAAGTATAAGACGCTTTCTGGTTTGTATGTTGTGATTCCAGGCCGGCAATTTTTCAGTCTTTGGGCAGCATCTATTACAGGCTGCCTCTGCGCCGGGTGCAGGTATAATCACAGCTCGCATTCAGGAAAATCATGGATATTATTTTGCTGCTCAAAGCCGCCATTCTAGGCATTGTCGAAGGCCTTACCGAATTTCTGCCCATCTCCAGTACCGGCCACTTGATTCTTGCTGGCGATCTGCTCGACTTCAACGATGAGAAGGGTAAGGTATTCGAGATCGTGATCCAGTTTGCGGCTATTCTGGCAGTGTGTTGGGAATATCGTGCGAAGATTTTATCGGTAGCCTGCGGTTTGACGCGCGAGCAAACGGCACAGCGCTTTGCGGCCAATCTTGTGGTGGCTTTCCTGCCCGCTGCGGTGCTGGGTTTGTTGTTTGCCAGCAGAATAAAGAAATATTTATTTGCACCGGTGCCGGTAGCGCTGGCCTTCATCATCGGAGGTATTTTTATTTTGTGGGCAGAAAAGCGCGACCACAGGATCACCGTGGAAGCGGTGGATGGCATGGGCTGGAAGGATGCACTGAAGGTAGGTTGTGCACAGGCGTTAGCGTTAATTCCCGGCACGTCACGTTCCGGCGCCACCATTATTGGCGGGTTATTTTTCGGATTGTCGCGCAAAGCCGCGACAGAATTTTCTTTTTTCCTCGCCATTCCCACGTTGTTTGCCGCGACAATTTATGAGGTAGTCAAATACCGCCATCTGTTTCTTGCCGAGGATATAGGCATGTTCGTTGCAGGCGGCATCACTTCATTCGTCAGTGCCTTCCTGTGCGTGCGCTGGCTGCTGCACTACATTAGCCGCCACGATTTCACGGTGTTTGCCTGGTACCGCATCGTGTTTGGGTTGGTGGTGCTGGGGACGGCCTACAGCGGCGTGGTGAATTGGTCGGCGGCTTGATGCTAGTGAATTAGAAATGGAATAAGCGGGACGAGCAAATCTGCCATTCAACGTTCAGGCTCATTTTTGGACTGGCACATTTTCACAAGCTGCAGCTTTCAATTCGCTACCGGCAAATTCATTTTGCAGCGCCACTACTTTCGCAGCCGTCTCCGCATCCGGATTTTTAAGCACGAATACAGTGAGCGTGAACTTGCTCATGCGCTCTCCTTCCACGGCAGATTTAACGCCTTTTCCTTTAATGGTTTCCAGGAATTTTTGCGCTGCTTCTTCTGTCTTAAATATACCGAGGGAGATGGCATTATGCCATTTCCCCGCTTCCTGCACGGCATAATATTCTTCTACACCAAGCGTCTTGAGTTGGGCGATTTTTTTATCCACATCGGCGTGGGTTTTTAGCGGCGGTATATATACCCAATATCCGTTTACATGCTCGACTCGGCGCTGTGTCAGCCTGTTGCCGAGCTGCAATGCATCCATGGCTGCGGTTGCGCGCACAAGATCGTTGCCGGAAAACTCGCCCCACTCCATACACGCATCGGCTGCCTGAGCAGCAGGTTGGACGCCGGTAGACGTAACGGGCAGAAGGTGCAATAACTTGATCTTTTCCGCGTTAAGCGGCGGTTGGGAGAGCGGGTTCTTGCTGCCGCCCGTCAACGCACCACCCCATTGCATGAGCGCAAAAAATGCCAAACTGACCAGCAATAACAACCAGAATAACCACTTCATGTTGTCCCCATTTTGCAATCTTTATTTATTGCCATACCCAATTATCTGCAGACCCCGCAATACCAGATTATCCACTCGCACCAAATTTAGTTTAAGGTGGGGCTGTAGGCTATCTGCCGCGCCTCCGCTCAGCAAGCATGGCGCGCCTGGCATCTCTAATAATTCGAGCTGCTGCCGGATGGCTCCAACCGTGGCCTGTATGGCGCCGCTGAATATGCCATCGGCGGTATTGCGCGGAAATTCGCGCCAAATCCCCTCTGTTGTTGCCAGATGGGCGGCGCCTTCGGTCAGGCTGCGCCGCATCATATTCATGCCCGGCAAGATCAGGCCGCCAAGGAATTCACCTTCACCCGATAGCGCATCCACCGTGGTTGCCGTGCCGCAATTCACCACCAAACAAGCGGCGCGCATCTGGCTCCATGCCGCGATGAGCGCAGCCCAACGATCGCTGCCAAGCTGTGCGGGTTGTTCATATGCGTTGTGCACCCCGCATTGTTCGGCCATGGCCGAAATGAATTCAATCGGGCAATGCCATGCGGCGCATGCCGCTCGTATATGCTGCGCCGCCTGCTCTCCCGCGACATTGGATACGAAAATTTTTTGCGGTTGCTGCAAGGTAGCAAACGCCTGTTGCAAAACTGCCCATTCGGCAATGCCTGCCACACCTTGCCGCACCCAGACACCCTCTTCCGACAACGCCCATTTGATACGGCTGTTGCCGGCGTCAAGCAGCAACATATTCTGCCCCGCTTCTCAAGCTGACTTCGCCTGCATTAAAAAATTGTATTCCCTGTACCGTCTCCAGCTTCAGCATGCCATTTTCTGTCACGCCGCGCGCGATACCGTCCGCCACTCTATTGCCGTCAGGCAGCAATACGCGCACCGGTTGATCCTGAAAAGCGTGGTAACTTTCCCATTCTGCACGCAATGCTGTGAAGCCATGCACAGCAAACTCGCGCAATACGCCATGCAGCTCACGTAATAATACTGCAAGCAAATAGTTGCGTTCCGGTATCTCGCTCACCATTTCCGCCAAGCTGACAGCGGGCTGGCTGATTTGGCGCAATACCGGTTGCGGAAACGATAGATTCAGGCCGATGCCGATTACCACCGCGCTAGGCCCCAGCATGTCGCCTTGCACCTCGATCAGGGTGCCCGCCAGTTTGGCATGCTCACGCACACCCACCACATCATTTGGCCACTTCAACCGCGCTCCTGCCACGCCAAGATTGTTTAGCGCACGCATCAATGCCACGCCTGTTGCCAAGCTCAATCCGGATAAGGCGGACAATCCACATTCAAAATGCCATAACAGAGAGAAGGTTAGGGCGTTGCCCAAACCGGAATGCCATGTGCGTCCCATTCGTCCGCGCCCCCCGCTTTGCCATTCCACCGCCAGCACACTGCCGCTGTGCGCCCCTTTGTTTGCAGCATCCAGTCTGGCGCGTTGCAACAACAATGTATTGGTGGAGGGTGCACTATCGAGAATATCGATCCAGAAGTGCCGGCCATGCTCTCCCAATTGACTGGCAATGCGCGCAGCATCCAGCCACTGCGGCGGATTGGACAGGCAATAGCCACGACCGCGCACGCTGTATAAAGTCAGGCCATAACTCCCCATCCCGCGCAAGGCATTACTAACGCTGGCGCGGGATATTCCCAATTGCCGCGCCAGCACTTCGCCGGAATGAAACTCGCCGTCCGCCAGCAGTCGCAACAAGGTAAAAGCCAGTGGACTAGGGGTGTCATGTTCTTGGAGTGGATTAATACTATTCACTGGGGTGCCTGCTATTGAGGCAGGTTTTCCTGGGTTTCAGTTTGCTTACCTTTAGTTTGCTGGTCAAAGAAAGTAATTATTTCTTCCTTGCGCTTCATGGCATCCTGATACCCAAGATCAATCAGTGCACGGCAAAAACCTTTTTCAAATAGCAAATAGCTCACCAGATTTGCACCGCTATGCCGCATCGCACCTATACTCCGCAACAAGAAACGGATAGGCCATGGCATGTTTGCGGCAAAACGCTCAGCAATTTTCTCGATGGACTGGCTGGGTTCGATTATCAACACATCAACATGGCGCAAATTGGTTTTTTTTCTTACCTCTTCCGGCATAGAGCTTACAGTTCGGTTAATGCGCTGCAGACGCTCCAGATCCACCTCAAGACTGTCGAGGAAAATGCTGTTAAGGGCGTGCCCTGCAATCTGCGCCAGTGAAGGATAATCGTCAATGCGGCTGCGCCTGTTGGCCTCATCATCGCTCTGCGCAACACCAATAACCATCACCCTGTTTGCCCCCAGATGCAATGCAGAACTGATAGGCGCAATCTGCCGCATTGAACCATCACCGAAATATTCACGGTTGATGCGTACCGCTGGAAACATAAACGGAATGGCTGCTGACGCCAGCAAATGTTTTGTCTCGATCGTGGTTGGAATACCCAGACGGCGCGCCCGCTTCCACGGCCGAATGTTCTTCGCACCCTGATAAAAAGACACCGATTGCCCTGAACCGTAACCAGAAACGGTAATGCTCAATGCATACAGCATTCCTGCATCTATACTTTCCTGAATTTTTTCGCACGGCAGAGTTTCTGTCAGAAAAGTTACCAGCGGCGAATTATCCAGCATCGACACACGGTTTAATTTGTTGATGCCCAGGCTGCTAAACAGCAGCCCAGTCAGCCAGCGTACCGTGTTATTGAGTACGCCTAACGGGTCAGAGCGATAAATATCATCCACATGGGAGTTCTTCCATATATTGAACAGGTATAGCACTCCCTTGCGGAAGTTCAGTGCGTTCACAGCCAGCGTGACGGCGTTCAGCGCACCAGCCGAGGTGCCGCATATGATGGAGAATGGATTATGCGCATGGCGTGGCAAAATTTCGGAAATCGCCTTCAGCACACCGACTTGGTAAGCGGCGCGCGCGCCGCCGCCGGTCAGAACCAGGCCTATATTGCGTTCCATACCCAAATTGCAGTCATCGAGGTATCGAATTTTCCAGATCGCCCGGCTCGACCTCGGCATGCACGCTTTCGAGTGCGTCGTGCAGCGTTTCCTCGGGCAACTCATTTACCAAAGTTGATAGCATTTCTGCGGCTTCGGCTGCTTCTACAGGTAAATGACGACCATCTGTGTTAGCCACCAGCACGGCAGCAGCTCCTACTATTTTAAGCAAGCCTGCGCGTTCACTCATCAGCATTTCAAGCTCACCACGCAGCATGGCGATTTCCTGCTTGTTTAATTGGTCTGGCATATCGTATTTTTAAACCCTATGACAGTAGAACTTTACTCTAATAAATAATTCCGCGCCAAGAGCGCGGCGTATTAAGTGGCAGCTCATGTTTGATTACGGATACTCCACCCCCATCCCAGCCTCATAGTGATAGGATTCGAATTATCCCAGAATATCTTGCCCCCAAGCATAACGGCATGGATTAATAATGCAGCAAAGGACTTCCAACTTCAAATAAATCTGCCTTGCCGGAAGAGTCAAAAAAAAGCCCAACTTTGTGTTGGGCTTTTTTTATTGTAAGGAGTCTGACGATGACCTACTTTCACATACGTATGTACACTATCATCGGCGCAAAGTCGTTTCACTGTCCTGTTCGGGATGGGAAGGAGTGGGGCCAACTCGCTATGGTCGTCAGACATAACTGCCGGCGAACTGGCTACTCGTTTCGGAGTAATCAATTTGCCATCAACTGGAAGAAGTAAAAGGTTTTGATTGCAACGCGATTCAGTTTTAACCTCATCACTTGTAAAACTTAATGTTATAGGATCAAGCCTCACGGGCAATTAGTATCGGTTAGCTTAACGCATTACTGCGCTTCCACACCCGACCTATCAACGTGGTAGTCTTC
>JAHFRC010000078.1 GCA_023259015.1 Nitrosomonadales bacterium
CAGCGCATCCACCCCCGCATCGTATAATTCATAAACCAGCTTGCGCGCCGCTTCCAGCTCGGCATCGTGCAGAATGGTGTTGAGGGTGGCGTAGATGCGCACATGAAAGCGGTGCGCGAAGGCAACCAGAGCGGCGATGTCGCTTACCGTATTGCCTGCGTTGTGGCGCGCGCCGAATGCCGGGCCGCCGATATACACCGCATCCGCGCCGTGCAGGATGGCCTCGCGTCCAATGGACGCGGTCTTCGCCGGGGCGAGCAGTTCGAGAAAGGGATGGGGAGGGTTACCGGGCATGCTGTGCGGATTATACTTTGCGGGAGCTGGCTATGCCCGCTCTCTCGACTCAATTCGGTCACACGACTTACTCCAAAGCAGCCATTCAGAATACCAAGAAAAGCGGGGTAATTTTTCACCATGACTGCAAGTAGTTTATCTGTTAGATTGCAGATTGATAAATTAACGCCCTCTTTCGATAGGAAAAACACGCTGCCATGCGTTTTGTATTTGCCCTACTTCTAATTCTCGCAGCCCTAACATTGCAGACAGTCGCATTGAGTGATACCACTCCTGACAATCCTGCTGCTTACTCCGTACTTATCGAAGAAAAATTAACAGAGAAAAAATCTAATTATGGTTCCGGCTTCTTCCTCAATAAGGGTGGCTTTTTGTTTTTAGTAACAGCGAGGCACGTTCTATTTGATGAAAAGGCACTTATACGCCCTTTTCCCCTTCTCAGTGACAATGCAACGCTTGTTTCATACAGCAACGATCCTAAAGAAAACAAGCGAAATGTTACGAAGCTAAATCTCAAGGCCCTTAATGAAGCTGGTTACGTGCAAAGTTCAGATCACGATGTGGCGGTAGTTAAGATTGCCACTCTTACAGAACAAGGCTCGACCCTTAGGACAGAAGGGCTCCCCGGTGTTATCTTCGACAATGGTTCCAACTTGACCGCAATACCCGATAACTTGTTAAAAAAATTCGACGACGTAATTATTGGGGGCGACGCCATTATCTTTGGCTATCCCGTTACAATAGGGTTGAAAGGATATCCACAGATTGATTATTTTCGGCCTCTTATGCGAAAAGGCTTAATTGCAGGAGTAAACGCAACGAATAGAAATAATCGTACCATCATTCTTGATTGCCCCGTCAACCATGGAAACAGTGGCGGTACTGTTGTTGAGGTTGAACATACGTTCACTGGGAATAAATATAAATTAATAGGCCTAGTATCCCAATACATCCCATACCTCAATGAAGACAATTTCGATTTACCCTCTAACCCAAAATATGATAATTCAGGCTACTCGGTCATCGTGCCGATCGACTATGCACTTGATCTCCTGAAATAGCGTATTTCTTTGGGTGCACCATATCCGTCAGCTTCTAGCACAAAGCGAAAGCTTGGCACCAATTACTGCTGAAATAATTTCATTTACCAAAGCCGTATGCAAAAACAGTACTTCCTTAAATGAAATGTCGCTTTCATGAAAATCCACATCCTGAGTGACCTGCATAACGAATTTTCGGAATTCGTTCCCGCAGCGGTGAATGCGGATATCATCGTATTGGCTGGCGATATCGATCTGGGAGATAGCGGCATTCAATGGGCACGCCGGTCATGGCCTGAGCGGCAGATCATTTATGTGGCCGGCAATCATGAGTATTACCATAAGCAGATAGACAAAGCTCGAGAAGCCCTGCAACAAACCGCGACGCGGCTGGATGTTCATTTGCTCGATCCGGGCGAGGCTGTAATCGGGGGGGTGCGTTTTCTTGGGTGTACGCTCTGGACGGACTTTTGTTTATTTGGCGAGGACAAACAGAAGGATTGCATGCTTCATGCCGCGCAAGGGCTAAGCGATTTCCGCGTCATTTCCAAGGAAACTCATGCGTTCACGCCGCAAGACTCGCTGGAACTGCACAAGGAAGAGGTATCGTGGCTGAGCGCAAAATTCGATGAGCCGTTCGATGGAAAGACGATGGTGGTTACGCACCATATTCCCACCCGGAAGTCTGTAGCGGCGCGTTATCAGGATGTTCTGCTCTCCGCCTGTTTCGCTTCGACTGCCGACCCTTTGCTGGGGAAGAGCGCATTATGGGTGCACGGCCATACTCATGATAGCTTCGACTATATGGCAGGCGGGACACGCATCATCTGTAATCCTCGCGGCTATTGCCGGAGCGGGCGGACGCAAGAGAACGCCAAATTCAATCCTGGGCTGGTGGTGGAAATATAATCCTGAAAATCGTAATTCAAGCCACAGAGTTCACAGAGATGAAACAGAAGCCACTTTCCTCTGCTTTATCTGTTGGGTTTATCTGCGGCAATAGCAGTAGATGAAATGCTGGTCTGTTCCTGACGGGGTGTGATGCATCTCGTCGGTGCTGTTGACCAGATCGAATGCCTTACCGAACTCGCCATGCAGGGTATCTGGGCAGTAGCGCATGATGTCCAGTCCGCTGCACTGTAGCGGGCCATCTTCCGCGAAGGTGGCGACGATCACATGGCCGCCGGGCTTTACTGTGCGCTGCACATTTTGCACATAGCGTTGCCGTTCGCCCGGGCTGGTCAGGAAGTGGAATACCGCGCGGTCGTGCCACACATCCACGCTGGCTTCGGGCAGTTGGATTTGCGTGATGTCGGCCTCCATCCAGCGCACCTTGGCTGCATTGCCGCCAAGGCGTTGCTGCGCGGCATGCAGCGCGGCAGCGGAAATATCCAGCACGGTCAGGTTGCAATAGCCTTCGCGCAGCAGGTCATCCACCAGCGTGGAAGCGCCGCCGCCGACATCCATGATATGCCCGTCCTTTGCCACACCGGTGCTGCGGATGAATTGCAGCGATAGCTCGGCATGCTCCTGAAACCAGCTCACCTGATCGGCATGCCTGGTTTGATATACGTGTTCCCAATGCCTCTTATCCATCGCTAACCCCCTACTAAAGTTGCCAGCCACAGCAGGAATAACAAAACCACCCAGAACACCAGCGCGCGCCATACCAACCCCACGGTGCTTTGCATGAAGTCGGCATCGGCCTCGTCGCCGATCCCCATCTCAGGGCGGTCAAGCGGCAAGCCGCCCTGCGGGATGGGCTGCCCCAAGCGCACGCCAAGCGCGCCCGCGCCGCTGGCCAGCACGATGCCCGCTTCCGGATCGAGCCAGCCCTGTGCCTGAGTGCGCCAGCAATACACGGTGTCCTCGAAATCGCCGACAATGGCGAAGGTAACGGCGGTCAGGCGTAGCGGCAGCCATTCTATCCAGTAACAAGCCTGCCGCGCGAATACGCCAAACTCACCAAATTCAGAATCATCCTGCTTGCCCCAATGCGCATTGAGGAACAGCGCCAGACGATACAGCACGGCACCGGACGGACCCAGCCCCAGCAGCATGGTAATCACGAACCACACCATCACGCCGAACACATGGTGATGCGAAGCCAGCAGCGCCTCTTCTATGGTGACACGCGCCACTTCTCCGGCACTCAACTCATGGCAAGGCGCCCCGCGCCAAGTGGAAATCAGGCTGCGTGCCTTGTCCAGATCATCGTCGCGCAACGCCTGGTGAATATCAGTGAAATAATGGCTGAACTGGCGGAAGCCCATGGTGAGATACAGCACCAGCACACACAACGCCCAAGCAAATACCGGGTGCACGCCATACAGCAACCAGTACAGCGCGACCGCAACAAAAAACGGCAGCAGCACCGCAATCAGCCACGCAATCTTGCCGTGCTTGTGTTCGCCCGCATTGAAGTGATGCTGAAAGAAATGCACATAATTGCTCAACCATGCGTACAGATACTTGCGCGAGGCAAGCGGATGCAGTTGTTCCAGCAGCAGGGCGGCAATCAGGGAAAACAGGCTCATGGCGTCTCAAGACAAGCACACAAACGGATACACACAAGATACCACACAACTTTGCAGCTTGCGCAGAGTGGAAAAACTTGTGTGGAAAAACCTGGCGCCTTCTGCCGGATGATCTTCCTTGAAGCAATAACGCTTACGGATCTGGTTGCGGCGGCATCATGGCGCTAGTGGACACCAGCGTTATTGCTGATGCGCTTTTGCATCGAGCAGCAGATATCCAGTGGTCGAATTGCCATTCTTATTTAACACCCTTGACTTTTGTGAATTCTCTTGCATCTGAAATGAACTGCTTGAGGCTGCCCTGATAATACCAGACCAGGCCACACATGCCATAAAGCAACAAGGATGCAAAAAAATAACCATCCCCCGGCAAAACTGGGGGTTTCCCCGTGATAATAATATGGCCATGAGAATGCGTTTTTTCCTGGTGCGTTACGTTACGGCCATCTATTTCATTATTATTCGGTTGCCTGTTGTTGGCATGCGCCCGAGAATGCTTTACCCCATACCCTGTCATCCCGCCGCAATACTCTGGCAGGGTGTGCCTTTCAGCCCGTCACCCTACAGCCGCTTTCGATACCGGGCTCTTCATCAATGCCTTTTTGGCACATGCAATTTCGGGTTGTCCTGAAGAATTTTCTCAAGCAACATCTTGACTCTGGCAGGCTCGAATGGCTTGCCGCAAATTCCCGATACTCCCGCCTGCTCCAGTGCAGCCAGCCGGTTCGGTTTGCTTTCGCTCGATACCATCAGGATCGGCATCTTGCTTTGCCAGCTCTGTGTGCGGATATATTCGGTCAATTCCCTGCCATCCATTCCAGGCATATTGTAATCGGTCACCACCAGATCAAAATAGTGCTGATGAATGATTTCCGCCACCTGCTTGCCGTTCTCTGCCTCGACAAAATTCCGGATACCGAGATTTTCCAGTACGCGTCTCATATATGCGCGGAAGCTACGGCTGTCATCCACCAGTAACACCTTGATCATCTCAAGGTCGATATCACTAGTCACCGCAAGTTTGTTGCTATCCGGGCTCAAATAGTCCAGCGAACTGGCCAGTGCCTTTTGCAACTGCTCTGTCGTAAAGGGCTTGCCGAGGATGGCGCTCGACCCGCTCTGGCGTACTGGCTCCAGGTAATGTGGATTGGATTCGCTGGATATCAGAATGAATGCTATTTCGCTGATCCTGCTATCGGCGCGCATGCATGCCACCAAATCGCCGCCAGTCATATCCGGCAAATGTATGTAACTGATGACTGCATCCGGGCGGTTTTCTTTCATCGCATTCAGCGCACTGGCGCCATCCTTGAACGCTTTGATGGCCAATACACCGATACTCTTCAGGTGCGAGTCAATGACATGTAACTGCGCCGTCGAAGGCTCAACCACAAAAACCACCATGTCGCTGATGCTGGTCAGGAAAGAAGCTTTATATTGGCCGGTTGTATTTACGGTTTTTGCTGAGGTATTTAGTGTCGTATTCATTTGATTACTCCCTCCTGTATAAATCCTGGTTTAAAAAAACGAATCAGCGGAGTTGTCGATTTTATGCGGGAGAGATAAGTGAACACAGGGTTATGAAGTGCTGCCTGTGTGTGCTTTATCTGGCGATCCCGCTGTCATAGAGCAGAGCCCCTTAGACCGGTAATTTTGCGTCCCTGCTTTTCAGCAGGTTTGCCTTTTTCAGTGATAGCCAATTCTTGATAATGTCGCTGGATAGATCAACAGAAAAATAGACGGGCGGCAATTCTTCTGCGACAAACGGTTTCTCCGTGCCTGATTCTGACAGTGCACGCAATGAACCCCCGGCTGCTGTAACTTGGCGCCTTCGTACTCAACCCCCGCTCACATATTCAACCTGGAAAATGCACAATCATAACTACGCCATGATGCAAGTTAGGGGAATACTGAACAAATCCTCCGTGAACCGCGTTGCTGGGCAAATTGCGATAGTCGCAGAGGCCCCTTCCCGCGCCATATAGCTACGCTGCTCCGTGTCAGGGCTGCTCACGAAGTAGATCAACCATTCACTACGCCGCACGTCTTGCATTCCATCCCGCAAAACCAAGGCGACCATGCGGGATTTGTTCAGTATTCCATCAGGATTTGATTTTTAACCTGCCTCTACAATTGCGCCATTTTTCCTGTGTTGTTGTATCTTAGCGCTAGTTGCAACAACTGTTGAATGCGTGGACTGCTCCTCAAACTGGGTGAGTTAGCCAATGTTTCCGCCCATAAGTCTGCAATACCATCATCCCTGATATAAGCTAAATAAACCCCCATCTCGAAAATTAGCGTTGGCAATATTTCAGGATTCGCGAACATATCAACTAACTTTTCTTTCCCCATCAATGGGTGGAAATAGCGTATTTCATATTGGCTGATTAACGCCTGATTTTGTGGTGTGCGCCGTATTGCAAGAAGAGCGTATGGGTCAGCATAAATCTTTGCCCATTCGTCCGTGGTGAACATAGCCATCTCATGGCCCACCCCGACTATGGCATAGTTAATATCCCATCTTCTCAATTCTTCAGGACGATGAAAGGTATCACCGAATATCGGGGGCATGTTGTATTGGAAAATTTTGCGCTCCGGTGTGAGGTAGTAAGCAAGATAGCCCCCAAACTG
>JAHFRC010000029.1 GCA_023259015.1 Nitrosomonadales bacterium
GAGTTCGTCGCGCAAATATTTCTCGAACTCTTCCACCACCAGGCGCGGCTTGAGCCGCTTGCCGTCCGCCCACCAGCGTTCCATCAGCCCGGCGCAAATGTCGAGCAGCGCGACATCGTGGGCGATGACGTGCGCAATGCCGGGGCGCAATATTTTCACCGCAGCTTCGCGTCCGTCCGGCAGCACGGCAAAATGCACCTGCGCCACCGAGGCGCTGGCGACGGGCACTTCATCGAAGCTGCGGAACACTTCGCCGAGTTTCTTCTTGTAGGCGGTTTCCAGTATTGCTATGGCCTGCGCGGAAGGAAATGGCGGCACCTGGTCTTGCAGCCTGGCAAGTTCGTCGGCGATGTCGGCGGGCATCAAGTCGCGCCGCGTGGAGAGTAACTGGCCAAACTTGACGAAGATCGGCCCGAGGTTTTCCAGCGCGAGACGCAGGCGCTCTGCGCGTGGTGCGGAGGTATTGCGGAAAAATAACAGGAAGTTGAGCGGTGCCAGCAGCCAGCGCGTGCGCGCGTGCGCGAGCAGGAATTCATCCAGCCCGAAGCGCAATACCACAAAGATTATTTTCAGCAGGCGTAGCAGTCGCATTACTCAGTTCACATTCACGCTAGTGCAGTGTCGCACAATTACCTCTACATTTATCCGTTCGGCCTAAGCTTGTCGAAGGCCGTTCATGCTTCGACAGGCTCAGCATGAACGGCCTTGTGTAATGTAAAGACATTTTAGAGACATTACACTGGCCAAATCAGTATGCCGTCAAACGATTTGCTGGATGCCGCTCAGCAGCCATACTGACTTGTCATCGCGCAAATTTTTCTGCACATGCCACACTTCGTCGAAGTTTTCCGGCGCGCCGTTGTTCTCACGCAACTGGCCGCTCATGCGCACGCTGGCGATGGAGTGGTCGTTTTCGGTTACTACTTCCAGTAATTCGGTGTTGATGGTCAGCACGTCGGTTTTCTGCGGCGTGTTGTCGCGCTCGCGCAACTGCATGGAGATTTCGGCGAACATTTCCGGCGTGGTGTATTCGCGGATGTCGTCCGCATCCTTGCGGTCATTCGCCGCTTGCAAACGGATGAACGAGGTTTTGGCGCTACGCAGGAAAGCCTCCACCGGAAAATCTGCGGGGATGCTGGCCGCTACGGCCAGCGGAGCAGCAGTGCTGCCGCCTGTGTAGGGCTGCTGTATCGGCTCAGGCTGTGGCGCATAAGGCGCACCTGCTCCCGCGTATTGCGTTGCTGCCGGTTGCTGCGGTTTGCGGAACATCGAAATCAGGAACATCACCGCGCCTGCGGCCAAGAGCATCATCAGAATGCCGCCCATGCCACCGCCTAGGCCACCCAATCCGCCGCCTGCAAACATCGCGCCCAAGCCTGCGCCAATTGCCAAGCCAGCCAGAGGGCCGAGCCATTTATTGCCCGCCGGGGCAGCGGGCGGCACGGCAGGAGCAGCATTCGGAGCAGTCGGAGCGGGTGCGGCAGCGGGCGCCCTGGGGGCAGGTGGCGCCGTCATAGTGCGTTGCTTGCCGATGCTGCCGCCGCCACCGAAGCGTCTGGCTTCAGCATTCGCGGCAAGCAGGGAAAGGCAGGTCAGGGCGATAGTCAATAGCAGCAGAAAACGTTTCATGTGTGTCCTCATGGTTAGGGTAAAACAAAGCGGGTGCGAGTATAGCAAAGAGACAGCACAACCATTGCATTCAGAATGGTGATTCACATGAAAGATCCAGCATTTCGTTGGAGAGCGGATGGGCAAGGCTCAACGAACAAGCGTGCAGCATTAACCGTCCTGCATCATGACCGCCATACAACGCATCTCCCACAATCGGATGCCCGATGGCCGCCAGATGCACACGCAACTGGTGGGTGCGTCCGGTGAGCGGTGCCAGCAACACACGGCTGATACCGTTGGTTGTATCGTATTCCAACGTCTGGTAGCGCGTAAGCGATGGCTTGCCGGTTTTAAAATCAACCTTTTGCCGTGGCCGGTTCGGCCAGTCGCCAATCAGCGGCAAATTGACCTCGCCCGTTGTGGGTTCCACCTTGCCTGCTACCAACGCCACATAGCGTTTCGTGACAAGACGTTCGCGGAACAGGCGCGAAAGGCAGCTCTGCATTCCCATGCCGCGTGCAAACACAATCATGCCGGAAGTCGCCATATCCAGGCGATGCACGATAAGTGCATCGGGAAAATTTTTCTGGATGCGTGCGGACAGGCAGTCTTGCTTGTCTGCGCCGCGCCCCGGCACCGCCAGTAGCCCGGTGGGTTTGTTCACCACAATGAGGGATTCGTCCTGGTAAACAAGATCGAAACTGCCGTTACCGCTTCCTGCTATTGGTCTGCTAAGGTTTATCCTGCTGCCCATCAGTGGGATAAGGAAAGCGAATATGGCCGAAGCGGATCAGCAATACCGCCAATGCCAGAATCAGGATTGAGCCGGTCACCGCGAGCATGCGCAAATCGTCCATGGATTTTATGTCAAGGATCAGGTAACGTGCCAATGCCACCATGCCGATATACAGCGGGGAACGCACCGGCAGCTTGCCAGACCGGTAGTAGAGGCCGACCATCGCCAGCACTTCCAGGTAAAGGAATAACAGCAACAGATCAGCAAGAGCCACCTGGCGCGCACTCACCATCGTGACTACTTCGTTGGTCATGGCAAACACCGTAGCGATGGCAATCACCAGCAGGCCGACGTGTTCCACAAATGCGAGGAGCCACTGATTGAATGCCTTGATCGTGTTTTTCATCGCTTACCTCATAACCTGAAAACGGGTTGCCGCCTGAATATTCGGAGAAATGTATTTTTTTAAGGCTGCGCAATATCGCCTATTTATGGCAATCTCGTCAATCATAAATGCATGGATGGCGGGGGTTTATTTCACTCAATCGGCATCTGATGATCCGCGATGGCTGTTGTTTTCTCCGGCTTGGTTTTCCGGCTCGGTGCCGCCCCACCCCCCGGCGGGGCGGTTTTTGCTCTCGTCCGCCCAGACAAAGCGTCCGAACAGCACGCAGCCTTTCATGCCCGGATTGCATGGCAGGTCATTCACCTTCTGGCATTTGCCGTCAACCTCGTGTGGACAACCCCAGCCGCCCATCGCGTTGCCTCAGGCCTTCTTCACGAACTCCGATTTCAGCGACATCGCGCCGATACCGTCTATCTTGCAGTCGATGTCGTGGTCACCCTCGACAAGGCGGATGTTCTTCACCTTGGTGCCCACCTTCACCACCGATGACGAGCCCTTGATCTTCAGGTCCTTGATCACTACCACGCTGTCGCCGTCGTTCAGCATGTTGCCGGAGGCGTCTTTCACCACGCGCTTCTCGTTCGCGCTTTCCGGTGCGGCGTCCTTGCTCCACTCATGCGCGCATTCCGGGCAGACGTACATGCCGCCGTCTTCGTAGGTGAATTCGGAATTACATTTGGGACATTTTGGTAAATCGCTCACGACCATGCTCCGTTATGACACCGCTGATTAACGGACAGCGTGAAGTTTAGAAAACGAAACGTGCAACACTGCACTACAACTTATACCCACGATGCACTGCCACCACCCCACCCGTCAGGTTGAAATATTCGACGCGCTCCAGCCCGGCTTGTTCCATCATCTGCTTTAACTCCTCCTGCCCCGGGTGCATGCGGATGGATTCGGCGAGATAGCGGTAGCTATCTTCATCATCGGCGATGAGCTTGCCTATTTTCGGCAGTAGCTTGAACGAATAGGCGTCGTACAACTGCTCGAGCGGTTTCCACACCTTGGAAAATTCCAGTACCAGCAGGCGGCCTCCGGGCTTGAGCACGCGCTGCATCTCGTGCAGCGCGGCATCCTTGTGCGTGACATTGCGCAGACCGAAGGCGATACTGACGCAGTCGAAATAATTCGATGGAAAGGGCAAGTGTTCGGCATCGCATTGCGCAACGGGCGTGGCGATACCCTCATCGAGCAGACGGTCGCGCCCCACGTGCAGCATGGCGTTGTTGATGTCGGTGAGCACTACTTGTCCGCTGTTGCCGACTTTTTTCAGGAATAGCCGCGAGAGGTCGGCCGAGCCGCCCGCCACGTCGAGCACGCGCTGGCCTTCGCGCACGCCGCTGACGCCGACGGCGAAGCGCTTCCAGATGCGGTGCAGCCCGGCGGACATGACATCGTTCATGATGTCATATTTATCGGCGACGGAATCAAACACGCCCGCGACGCGCCTGGCTTTTTCTTCCTCGGCAACGGTCTCGAAGCCGAAATGCGTGGTTCCAGTCATGATTGATATCGGGTCATGTTCACCTTAATGATGTCCGCATCCCCGCTGTTTATGGCCGGCAGCTTCGTGCGGACTGGGTTCGCGGCTTTTGCCGACTGCTTCCAATTGCTGCAGGTAATTTTGCCACAATATGCTTTGGTTTTGACCCAGTTCGTGCAAGTATTCCCAGGTGTAAAGGCCGCTGTCGTGGCCGTCGTCAAATACCAGTTTGAGCGCATAGCTGCCCACAGGTTCCAGGTTAAGCAGAATCACGTCCCGCTTGCCGGTTTGCAGCACTTCCTGACCCGCACCGTGTCCGCGCACCTCGGCGGAAGGTGAATGTACGCGCAGAAATTCAAAAGGCAAACGGTAACGCGAGCCGTCGTCGAAGGCAATTTCCAGCTGTCTGGATTGTTGATGCAAGGTAATTTCTATCGGATATGTCATGATTAAATTAGCTATTGTTGCGGATTTTGTTAAGTAAAGCGGTAGTGGAACGCTGATGCAGGAACGGGATGCTGTGCACCTTGCCGCCCCAACCCAGCACCTCATATGCGCCGACGATTTTTTCCGACGGCCAGTCACCGCCTTTCACCAGTACGTCCGGGTGGCAGGCAAGGATTAAAGCCAACGGCGTGTTTTCATCGAACAGCACCAGCATATCCACGGCCTGCAGCGCGGCCAGCACGGCCATGCGGTCTTCCTGCGAATTGAGCGGGCGATCATCGCCTTTGCCCAGGTGTTTCACCGAAGCGTCGCTGTTCACCCCGACTATCAGAGAAGCACCCAGGTTGCGCGCCTGAGCCAGGTAGGTGACATGGCCGCGATGCAGCACATCGAAACAGCCGTTGGTGAATACCAGCGGGCGTGGCAGCGCGGAGGCGCGTGCCGCGAAATCTGCGCGCGCGCAGATTTTATTCTCGAAGTTAATCACCGGAAAATGGAATTGAAATCAATCGAGGTACTCGAATACCTTGACCACCCGCCGCACGCCGCTCGTGGTGCTGGCGATCTCGGTGGCGGCTTCCGCTTCCTTGTGATAGACCAGGCCCATCAGGAATACCGTGCCGTTTTCGGTAATGACTTTGACATGGTCGGCCTGGAATATCTTGTTGTTGAGGAAACGCAGTTTCACATCACCGGTGATGACGCTGTCGCTGCTGCGAGAGGCGATGCCGCTGAGGCCGGAAACAGCCAGCTCATTGCTGACTGCTTTTACATTAGGCAGGCTGGCGACAATTTTCGCTATATCAGTTTTGGCGTCTTCGTTCAGAACCTCGCCGGTGAGAAGCGCATGGCGGTTGAAACTGGTGACATTTATATGCACAGTGTCATGGTACTTGGCGCTAATCTGCTGGATAGCCTTGTCTTCAATACCCTCGTCTTCGATATATGTGCCGGTAGTGCGGCGATCTGCCGCCATTAACGCCCCGGTGCCAACTCCTACAGCAGCCACGGGAAAACAACCTTGCAACACGCCGAGCAAGGCGGTGAGCAGCAGATAATTAAGATAACGCATGATTAACCTCCTAACAGTAAATGGTCTATGCCATCGCACAGGCAGTGCAAGACAAGCAAGTGCACCTCCTGGATGCGCGCCGTACGTTCCGTATTGATGCAGATATGGATATCATTCGCTTCGAGTATTTCTCCCATTGTCCCTCCCTCGCGCCCGGTGAGTGCAATGACGCGCATACCGCGATCATGTGCGGCATGCATGGCCTCGACCACATTGATCGAGTTGCCGCTGGTGGAAATGGCGAGCAGTATGTCGTCCCCCATGCCGAGCGCGCGCACCTGCTTGGAAAACACCAGGCTGAAATCATAATCGTTGCCTATTGAAGTCAGCACCGAACTATCGGTGGTCAATGCGATGGCGGCTAGCCCCGGGCGTTCGATTTCAAAACGGTTGACCAGTTCGGCGGCAAAGTGTTGCGCGTCGGCGGCGGAACCGCCATTGCCGCAAGCCAGTATTTTGCCATCGTTCATCAGGCACTCCACCATGGCCTGTGCGGCGTCGGCTATCGGTTGCGCAAGTGAGTCCATCACCTGCAGCTTGGTTTGCGCACTGTCTTCGAAGTGTTTGAGAATTCTGCCTGCCAGATTCATGGGATTGTTTGACTGCCAAATATTTGTGGGTGTGGATATTACCCGAAATCAGCCGCCAAAAGCATCCCTGATCCACTCGATGCTGCTGTCGTCCGATCCCTGTAGCAGCACGGCGTCGAAGCGGCAGGGCGGGGTGTGGGCCAGTGTGGCAAGATAATATTGTGCGGTGCGTACCAGTTTGGCCTGTTTGGCCGCATTTATGCTGGCAGCGGCGCCCCCAAAATCGTTGCGCTTGCGCAAGCGCACTTCGGCGAACACCAGCACAGCGCCGTCTTGCAGGATCAAGTCGATCTCGCCCAAACGGCAGCGATAATTCCGGTGCAGCAACTTGAGCCCCCGATGTTGCAGGAATTGCGCCGCCAGGTTCTCGGCATGTACGCCATGTTTGTTCATACCGTGCTCATGGAGGTTGCGGTGCGGCGGATGCGGGTTGCGGCTCAAACAACTGGCTGCGCCCTTGTTTGATAAGAGCCGGCGTTGCTTCGCGCTGGAACTGGTGATTGCTGTTCAGGCTGATGAGACCGGTTACACCGTCCAGCGGCAGGGCGGTGCGATAAGCATTGTCGAGCATGATTTGCAGCAGGCGGGAAGCATCTATGCCGAGCGCGTAAAGGCGCTCCATGTTTGCATCCAGTTTCTGGCCGGAGCGAGGGTAAACCATCACCGCCGGGTGATCGTCCTGCAACAGCCAGGGCATATCCACGAAGCGTGTGTTATTGAGATCATAGTTGGTCAGCGTATCGTCATTGCCGTTGAATAATTGCGAAGTGGCATAAACCGGCAGGGCGGCGCTCAGGTACGGGTGAATCAAGCGCGCTGTTTTTACATCTACGGCAAGAAATACCATGTTGCCTGCCTCTTCCGACAGCTTGGCCAGCATGGCCGGATCATCGCGGTAGGTTATTTCATCAACAATGCTGCCGTCCATAGAAATCCATTCCTCCGCAAATGCCTGGGATAACCGCGTGGACAAGGGAGTGTCGTTTTTGATGATGATCGCCTTATTCAAATCCGCCGCCGTAGCGAGCTGTGCGGCTTGGCGTGCCTCGGCTTCCACCGACAGGCCGAAGAAATACAGTTTGTCCGTATCCTGGGCGTCGCCCGTATTGAGCGCCAGGGTCGGCACGGAAATATCGGCGCTGACCGCCAGCATGGCTACGCCATCGCGTGTCAGCGGCCCGGCCACGGCGCGGGCGCCGTTATCGATGGCATTCTGGTAAAGCGTGGCGATATCTTTGCTTTCATCGGCGCTCTCGTACACCCTTATGGGAAAAGGTAACGGATGAATGTTTGCCGCCGCCATGAAGCCCTGCTGCACTGCCACGGCGGCGCGCCCAAAAGCCTCCGATTTGAGCGGCAACAGCAGCGCGATATGCGGCATGGGTTTTTCAGCTTTTGCGGGCGCCTCGTCAGTGGCGTGAGCCGGTACGCTCACGTATAGTGCCGTGGCTAATAAAAGAAACCAGGAGAGGATGCGGTGCATAGCTGGAAAAAACAAAAGTTGGAATGCGCATTATATGTAGTTGCCACCCCGATTGGGAACTTGCGTGACATCAGCCTGCGCGCGCTGGATGTACTGGCGTCCGCCGATGCGGTTGCTGCCGAAGACACGCGCAACACCGCGCACCTGCTCGCGCATTACGGCATCGCCGCCAACCGCCTGCTGGCGCTGCACCAGCACAACGAACGCGGCGCGGCGGAAAAAATCATCGCGCTGCTCACTCAAGGCCAGTCGGTGGCGCTGGTGAGCGATGCGGGCACGCCGGCGGTGAGCGACCCTGGCGCGTTACTGGTGGAAGCCGTACGCGCGGCAGGCCACTGCGTGATCCCTGTTCCAGGCGCCAATGCTGCATTGGCGGCGCTGTCTGCAGCGGGGCTATCCGCGCCACACTTCATGTTTTACGGCTTCTTGCCCAACAAGTCCGCCGCGCGCTGCCGTGCGCTGCAACACCTTGTTGCCTTGCCTTGCACACTGGTATTTTACGAAGCCCCGCACCGTATCCTCGAAAGCGTTGCCGACCTGCAAGCGGTTTTTGGCGGGGAACGCCAGATCGTGTTGGCGCGCGAAATCACCAAGCTGTTCGAAAGCATCCATCGTTGCTCGTTAGCTGAAGCAATGGGCTGGCTGAACAGCGACCCCAACCACCAGCGCGGCGAATTCGTACTGCTGGTATCCGGCGCAACAGCGCAGCAGAAAGGGCTGGGTGCAGAAGCCGGGCGCATACTGGCGCTATTGTTGGAAGAGTTGCCGCTCAAGCAGGCAGTGACTTTGGCCGTGCAGATTACCGGAGCGGGAAAAAACGAATTGTACCAGCGTGCGCTGGCGCTCAAGAAGCAAGAATAACTTTCAAATAAATCCAAGCCGGGTGAAACACAATCATGAAGCCGCTTTAGCAGATTGGGGAAAACCGGTGCTGATCTATTCGAAAAACGCAGCATGCCCAACAAACCATGCCTTTTTATCCTGCCAGACAAAATATGTCAGGCAAACACTGACAATAAAATTTCCTTATGCCCTACACCAGAAACAGCTAAATACTGATAGTATTTTTCTTGTGCAAGGAACATTATCACCATATTAATTCTCAGGGATGAAACATATCTTTTGGCTGCAGTAACCATGAAGCAAATCTATCCCAAATATTCGCCATTGCGCCGTGAAACCGAGGCGCAACTCGCCCATGCCACGTCGTTGGAACCACGCCTTGCCGAGGAAATGCTGCATGAGCTGCAGGGATACCAGACCGAGCTGGAGATGCAGAGCGAGCAATTGCGGCAGTCGCAGCTTGAGCTGGAAAAATCACGCGGCCGCTACGAGGATTTTTACAACATCGCTCCCGTCGGTTTTCTCTCCGTCAACAGCGACGGCATAATTGTCGAGGCTAATCTCACTGCCGCTGAGCTGCTCAAAGTGCCGCGCAGGCAGTTGCTGTATCGCCATTACACCTCTATTGTCGTTCCGGCGGAGCGTGACACCTGTTATCGCCATTTACATTCCGTACTGCAACACGATGGCAAACTGAGTTGTGAACTGACATTCCTGCGCGGCAATGGAGCACGCTTCGACGGCAACATGGATTGCCTAGGCAATAAAAAAGAAGGCAGGGATACGGAGGTGCGCATCGTGCTGACCGACATTACTGCACGCAAGCAACTGGAGCGGTCAATGCAGGAGACGCATGACCGCTTCGAGAAAATCGGCCATCTGATACCCTGTATCATCTACCAATTCCAGTTGCACCCCAATGGCAGCACCTGCCTGCCTTACATCAGCGAAGCGTTTAGCAACATCTTCCGGCTCAACCCGGCAGAAGTGTGCAAGGATGCGGCCAAGGCATTCGACCGCGTTCACCCGGACGACCTGGAAAGTCTGATGGCCTCCATCCAGACATCGGCGCACACCCTCACTCCATGGCAACACGAGTTCCGGCTGAAGTTTAATGATGGCAAGGTGGTTTGGCTGCTCGGCAACAGCCTGCCGCAGCGCGAAGCGGATGGTTCTACAATGTGGCACGGTTTTCTCACCGATATCACCGCGCACAAGAATGCTGAGATCGAAAAACTTGCGATGCAAAGCCATTTGCAAGCCACGCTTGACGCCATTCCGGATTTGTTGTTTGAGATGGGGCTGGATGGGCGCATCTACAGCTACCACACCTCGCATCCTGAATTGCTGGCCGCTCCTCCCGAAGCATTCCTGGGCAAAACCGTGCATGAAGCCCTGCCGCCAGAGGCTGTGGGCGTGATCATGTCGGCATTGCTTGAGGCTCATGCAACAGGAAGCTCCAGCGGCAAACAGATTAAGCTGCAGCTTCCGCAAGGCAGATTCTGGTTCGAACTCTCCGTCTCTACCAAGCAAGGCCAAGGCGATCTCCAGCAACCTCGCTTTATCCTGTTGTCGCGCGACATCTCATGGCACAAACGGGCTGAGCGGGCCTTGCATGACTATACCAATGAGCTTGCGTTGCACAACCGGATACTCAAGCTGATGAGCCAGGATACGCCATTGCAAATGGTGCTGGACGCATTGGCGCGCGAGGCGGAAGCCTTGCATCCGGAAATATGCTGCTCGATCATGCTGCTGGACAAGGGCGGCAAGCGCTTGCACCTGGGTGCGGCGCCGAGCCTGCCGGATGCTTACCGGCAGAACCTTGAGGGCATTGTGATGGCCGATGATAAATGTTCCTGTGGAGAAGCGGTGTGCAGATGCGTGAAGGGTTGCTGCATGAACATGGGTGTAGAGAATATTCAGCAGCGTAATTGCAAGCTGGCGCAACTGGTGGGCATGCAATCCTGCCGCACGCAACCCCTGGTAAACAACGAGAAGCGGGTGCTCGGGACATTCACCGTTTATCACCGGCAACCGGTGTCGCATGAGGCGGCAACAGATTCGCTGCTGGAAAACTATGCCAGCCTGGCCATGCTGGCAATCGAGCGCGAGCAGGCGCGGAGAGTGTCATTCTCGGAGCGGGAGCTCAAGGCATACCAAACGGCGGTGCGCGGATTCTCTGCCCATCTCCAAGACATACGCGAGGAAGAGAAGGCCAACTTCGCACGCGAAATACACGACGACCTCGGCGGCACGCTGACCGCCATTAAAATGGAAGCTTACTGGCTGGCGGAAGAGATGTCCGCGCACAAGGAGACAACACCGCTACTCAAGCATGTCGAGTTGATGGCTCGTTTGACCGATGATGCGACTAGCACCATGCGGCACATCATCACCGGCATGCGCCCAACCATACTCGACGACCTCGGCTTGCGCGCGGCCATCGAATGGCACGCCAAGCAATTCTGCGTGCGCACCGGCATCGACTGCCACGTGGACTGCATCGTGGAAGATGGTTGCGAACATATATTGGACAAGGTGCAGTCGATCAACCTGTTCCGCATTCTCCAGGAAGCACTCAATAATGTAATGAAGCATTCCGGCGCCTCCAAAGTGGTGGTTGAGTATTACCAGGGCGAAGAGGAAGTCACGATGTCGATCAGGGACAATGGTTGCGGCATGCCGGAAAATCACACCATTAATAGGGAATCCTATGGCATGCTCGGCATGGCCGAACGCGCCAGGCAAATAGGAGGCCAAATCTATTTGGACGACAAGCCCGGCGGCGGCTTCAGCGTGACGGTAAAATTGCCGCTATCAGAACGAAACGCAAATGAGGAGGAAACATGATCCGTGTACTCATCGCAGACGATCACTCCATCGTGCGCCAGGGGTTGGCGCGCATCCTGGAAAAAAGCGGCAAAATGAAAATCGTGGCGGAGTGCGACAACGGTACAGATGCGCTGAACTGGCTGCGCAAACACAACTGCGATGTCGCAATGATCGATATATCCATGCCCGGCCTGAACGGCATTGACTTGCTCAAGCACCTGCAGAAAGAAAAACCGAAACTGCCGGTGCTGATCCTCAGCATCTATGCGGAAGACCAGTACGCTGTGCGCCTCATCAAGGCGGGTGCATATGGCTACCTGACCAAAGGGTGCGCGCCGTCAATCCTGATGGATGCGGTGAACTGCGTGGTAAATGACAGGAAGAAATATATCAGCCCGGCAGTGGCCGACCTGCTCGCCAATGAAGTCAGCGCACCGGATGGCAAGCTACCGCACCAAACCTTGTCGGATCGCGAATACCAGATTTTCTTGCAGCTTGCATCGGCGAAGGCGGTTGCGGAAATTGCCAGAACCATGGCCTTGAGCGCAAAAACCATCAGCACTTACCGCACCCGCATCATGGAAAAAATGCGCCTGGGCAACAACCAGGAGCTGATGCGCTATGCCATAGATAATCACCTCGTTGAATAACCGCTGCATGAATCGCAGGCCGGATTGGTAGTCTTGCCGCGTTATGCTATCCCGCGCACCCCCTTTTGTCAGACAAACACTGACAGCAAAATTTCTCCGCCGCTTACACCATAATCAGCCAAACACCGATACCCTATCCCTGCGCAATGGAGCATCATTCCAGCATGGTTTTTTGCAGGCTGGAATTTCGCAATAAGCGCTTTGCTCCGGCAACAAATCCGATACGTATTCCATTTTATAGAACCAATACATGGAGATTACACCATGCCCCAAACTTCGCACCCCGATTCATCAGGGGCACCACCCTGGCAGAATATCGAAGAAAAAACGGAGCATCTCTTGAGACGCATTGCAGCCCTAGAATCCCGCAATACGGCGTTGCTCGGCAAGCTTGTTCAGGCCCAAAAGGAGCTTGCCGAGCTGAAGAGGCCGGCAGCAGATACATTGCCAAAAACGCCATCGACCGGTAGTCCGGTGCAAACCTATGGATGGGAGCGGAAGCTGACAAGGATGGGGTGGCGTCAGCCGTGAGCATTGCGGCGGCGCTAGGGAAATGGTTGGCTACATATGGGTGCCGCTGCGCTCTGCCCTTGCGCGTTCGATCATTTGCCTGGCTACAGCTCGCCCGGTTTTTTCAATATCCAAAGGAGATATTCATGGATCATGGTTTCTACACTTCAGAAGAGATCGAACGCAAGCTGGCGGAAATGAAAATTCACCAGCGCATGGAGGTGCTGTTGTGCGTCGATGAAATATTGTCTTTCCTGGATAGGGAAGTTCCCGCCAATGCACAATGGAAAGCGACGCATGGACTCATTCAGTCAGGAAAGAGGAGCAAGCCTCCCGGGCAGGCAAGTCGCATTTAAGGAAACACTGAACAAGTTTCACATGGCCGCGCCGATCAAGGAGTTTGAGGCGTTGATAGGAGCGTTGCCGGAGCGGCGGGATGCATGAGGTGAATGGGAATCTGTCTTCTCATGCTTTGCCAAAACCGCGTAATGCGTATTGCAGCAGCAAATAAACCATTCTTCCACGGCTGAATTTCCTTCACGCCAACACACTAATTTCTTTACAATAGCCGCCAACCAAGAGCGGCAGCCATGACCGAAAACCACGAGCCTCGTTATACTGAAAACGTGCAGGAACACCTGCAGCAGGTGTTGCACCTGCTGGAAAAGCATGCGCAGGTCGAAACGGTGTCGCATCAGCAGGAGTTACCGCGCGCAGATCACCATGAGATGGTGGGCGCCGTATTGCACAAACGTCATCTGGCCGAGTTACGCGAAAAATTGAGCGGCATGCATCCCGCCGACATCGCCTATATCCTGGAGGCGCTGCCCATCGAACAGCGCTTGCTGGTTTGGGATATGGTCAAAGCCGAGCGCGACGGCGAAATCCTGATCGAAGTTTCCGATGCGGTGCGCGAATCATTGATAGCCACCATGAGCCGCGAAGAACTGCGCGAAGCGGCGGAGCAACTGGATACTGATGAAATCGCCGACCTGGCGCCGGATTTGCCGCAGGCGGTGATGCGCGACGTGTTCAAGTCACTGTCCATCGAGGAACGCGAGCAATTGCGCGCGGCCATGTCATACCCGGAAGATTCGGTTGGCGCACTGATGGATTTCAATATGATTCATGTGCGCGAGGACATCACGCTGGAAGTGGTATCGCGCTACCTGCGCCGCTTTGATGAATTGCCTGATCATACCGACCAGGTGTTCGTGGTGGACAGGGATGACCGCTTCAAGGGCGTGCTGCCGATCAATCTCATCGTGGTCAACGAACCGGAGAAAGTTGTCGGCAGCCTGATGTTGGCCGATACCATCACCCTGCGCCCGGATGACAAGGCAGACCATGCCGCGCAGGCATTCGAACGCTATGACCTGGTTTCCGCGCCGGTGGTGGATGAAGACGGCAAGCTGGTCGGGCGCGTCACGGTGAATGTGGTGCTGGATTTTATCCGCACCGAATCGGAAAGCGATGTACTTAACCTCGCCGGCCTGCGCGAGGAAGAGGATATTTTCGCATCGGTATGGAAAAGCGCACAAAACCGCTGGACATGGCTGGCACTGAATCTTTGCACCGCTTTTTTTGCATCGCGCGTGATCGGCAGTTTCGAGGGCACCATTGAAAAATATGTTGCTCTTGCCACGTTGATGCCTATTGTTGCCGGCATCGCCGGCAATTCGGCAAATCAGACCACCACCATCGCCATCCGTTCGCTGGCGCTGGGGCAAATTACCCAAGGCAATGCGCGCCGGCTGTTGCTCAAGGAACTGGCGATCGGCGGTTTTAACGGCTTGCTGTGGGGTGGCATTGCCGGGTTGTTTGCCTATTTCCTCTACCACAGCCTGGCGCTCGGTGTCGTCATGACCGGGGCGATGCTGCTGAATTTATTGGTGGGTGCGCTTGTGGGCATGGCCATCCCGCTTGTCATGCAAAAAATGGGGCGCGACCCGGCCATCGGTTCCAGCGTGATGATTACCGCCATCACGGATAGTGGAGGATTTTTTATTTTCCTTGGGCTGGCTACCATATTTTTGATTAACTGATTCGACAAATCAACTTTATTAAACCGGCGCATGTCAAGCGGTTGTCATGTGGGATAATCACGGCATGGATTCCTTCCTGCTTTCCGGCCTCAACCCCGAGCAACACGCCGCTGTCACCCTGCCCGAACAATCCGCGCTGATCCTCGCCGGGGCGGGCAGTGGCAAGACGCGGGTGCTGACCACGCGCATCGCATGGCTGATCAGCAGCGGGCAAGCCAACCCGCAAAACATTTTGGCGGTGACGTTTACCAACAAGGCAGCGAAAGAAATGCTCACGCGCCTGTCCGCGATGCTGCCAATCAATACGCGCGGTATGTGGATCGGGACTTTCCATGGCTTGTGCAACCGCATGTTGCGCGCCCATTACCGCGAGGCGAACCTGCCGCAGACCTTTCAGATACTCGATAGCGCCGACCAGCTTTCCGCCATCAAACGCCTGATGAAGGCGATGAATGTCGATGACGAAAAATATCCGCCGCGCGAGATGCAATTCTTCATCAGCGGCAACAAGGAAGAGGGCTTGCGCGCATCGGAAGTAGAGGCGTTCGATCCATATACGCGGCGCAAGGTGGAAATCTTCGCCGAGTACGATGCGCAATGCCAGCGCGAGGGTGTGGTGGATTTTCCCGAATTGCTGCTGCGTTGTTATGAGCTATTGTCGCGCAATGCCGCGCTACGCGAGCACTACCAGCAGCGTTTCAGGCATATCCTGGTGGATGAATTCCAGGACACCAACAAGCTGCAATACCAGTGGTTGAAGCTGCTGGCAGGGAGCAACAATGCTTTGTTCGCGGTGGGGGACGATGACCAGTCCATCTATGCCTTTCGCGGCGCAAACATAGGCAACATGCAGCAACTGACGCGCGACTTCCATGTGCATAGCGTCATCAAGCTGGAGCAAAATTACCGCTCGCACGGCAACATCCTCGACGCTGCCAATGCGCTGATCAAAAACAACCCCAACCGTCTCGGCAAGAACTTGTGGACAGTGGAACACAAGGGCGAAGCAATCCGCGTGTACGAGGCGCCGACCGATGCGGAAGAGGCCATGTTTATCGTCGACGAGGTGAAGCAGCTCAACCACGAAGGCATGCGCCTTTCCGGAATAGCGCTGCTGTACCGCTCCAACGCGCAGTCGCGGGTGCTGGAGCACGCGCTGGTTTCCGCCGGATTGTCTTATCGCGTGTACGGCGGCCTGCGCTTTTTCGAACGGCAGGAAATCAAGCATGCGCTGGCCTATCTGCGCCTGATGCAAAATACCGAAGACGACAACGCGCTGCTGCGCATCATCAACTTCCCGACGCGCGGCATCGGCGCGCGCAGCATCGAGCAATTGCAGGAAAATGCGAAGCTGCACAATACGCCCTTATGGGATGCAGCGGCGCGGGCGGGCGGCAAAGTTTCTGCGTTTGTGGCGCTGATGGAGTCGCTACGCAATGCCACGCGCGAACTGCCGCTGCCCGAAATAATCGACCATGTCCTGGTGCACAGCGGGCTGATTGCGCACTACCAGAACGAGATCGGCGCCAAACGGCGTGAGGCGCAGGAACGGCTGGAAAACCTGAACGAGCTGATCAATGCCGCGACGCTGTTCGTGCACGAGAACGAGGATGACAGCCTCACCGCGTTTCTTACCCACGCGGCGCTGGAAGCGGGCGAGCATCAGGCGGGAGACAGCGACGATGCGCTACATCTGATGACGGTGCATGCGGCCAAGGGGCTGGAGTTTGATGCCGTGTTCATCACCGGGTTGGAGGAAGGATTATTCCCGCACCAGAACAGCAAGATGAACGACGGTGGGTTGGATGAAGAGCGACGCCTGATGTATGTTGCCATTACGCGCGCACGACGCAGGTTATACCTCACTTTCGCGCAGAGCCGCATGTTGCACGGTCAGGTGAATTACAGCTTGGTATCGAGCTTCCTGCGCGAATTGCCGGAGGAGTTGCTGCATTGGATTACGCCGCGTCTTGCGCGACGTAATCCGCATGCGGCAACTTTTACGCAACAGTGCGATGCACCCATAGCCACGCCCGTGCCGCGCCCCGCGAGCAGCACTGGCTGGCGTGCCGGTCAGCGCGTGTCGCACCAGAAATTCGGCGAGGGCGTGGTGCTGGACATCAAGGGGGGCGGGGCCGATGGCCAGGTGCAAGTCAACTTCAAGCGCGCCGGAACCAAGTGGCTGGCGCTGGAGTATGCCAAACTTACACCGCTTTGATGGCGATGCTCATTTAATTGCACCGCGCGCCGCAATTTGAAATGTGTCGTGTCTTGTCAATGCCAAACGGCATGACGCCGCCATCTCTGTTACAATGCGCGCCGGCGACACCCGCTCCAGTCTTCCTGTCGCTGTCCATTGCGGTTTTAATCCCCTCATCGACCTAAGACTGGCGCCTTCACAGGCGACAGGCCGATGCATTATTCAGGAAAAATATGTCATTTGCTGCCCTCGGCTTGTCCGAAGAGATTGTCCGCGCCGTTACCGAGCGCGGTTATACCGAACCCACGCCGATTCAGGCGCAGGCTATCCCTGTTGTGCTGTCCGGACGCGACCTGCTGGCAGGCGCGCAGACCGGCACCGGCAAGACCGCCGGTTTTACGCTGCCCATCCTGCAGCGGCTTTCTGCTACAACAAAACCCGCCAGCGGCAAGGCGCCGATTCGTTCCCTGATCCTCGCACCCACGCGCGAACTCGCCGCACAGATCGAGGAAAGTGTGCGCGAGTACGGCAAATACCTCAAGCTGCATTCGATGATGATGTTTGGCGGTGTCAACATCAATCCGCAAATCCAGAAACTACGGGGCCGTGTGGATATCCTGGTGGCTACGCCGGGACGCTTGCTGGATCATGTGCAGCAGCGGACGGTGGACTTGTCACATATCGAGATTTTGGTGCTGGACGAGGCCGACCGCATGCTGGACATGGGCTTCATCCGCGACATCAAGAAAATCCTCGCGCTGTTGCCCAGGCAGCGGCAGAACCTGCTGTTCTCCGCCACCTTCCCCGATGAAATAAAATTACTGGCAGACAGCATGCTCAACAAACCGGCGCTGGTCGAAGTGGCGCGCCAAGATGCCACCGCCGAATTGATTACACAACGGGTGTATCCGGTGGACCGCGAGAGGAAGCGCGAGCTGCTCACCCATCTCATCAAGGAGCATAACTGGCATCAGGTGCTGGTGTTCACGCGCACCAAACATGGCGCCAACCGGCTGGCCGAACAACTCGGCAAGGACGGCATTCCAGCGCTGGCCATTCATGGCAACAAGAGCCAGGCGGCGCGTACCCGCGCGCTGGCCGAATTCAAGAGCGGCGAACTGCAAGTGCTGGTGGCGACCGACATCGCCGCGCGCGGCATCGATATCATCGAGCTGCCGCATGTGGTCAATTTCGAACTGCCCAACGTGCCGGAAGATTACGTGCACCGTATCGGACGCACCGGCCGCGCGGGCAGCGAAGGCGAGGCAAGCTCGCTGGTATGCGTGGATGAACATAAACTGCTGCGGGACATCGAGCGCCTGACCAAGCGCGAAGTTCCCGTTGTGCAGGTACCCGGTTTCGAGCCGGATCCGCGCATCAAGGCCGAGCCTATCCTGAACGGTCAGAACCGTGGGCAACAGAATCGCGGCGGAGGGCAGCGTAGCCGCAGCCAGACACCAGCACGTTCTGGGGGGCAGCTTGGGAACTCCAGAGGCGGGGCGGGCGGCGGCAAACCTGCGCACCATCGCTTCGGCGGACGGGGGCGGTAAGTAAATCGTTATTTCTGCACAGGCGAAAATGATGCCAGAGTGGTTTATCAATGCATACAAAAACAGCCCCTTCTTTTTCTACGCTTACCCCGGATTGTGTGCTGAATGCACTGGAAAGCGTAGGCTTCCGCAGCGATGGCCGTCTGCTGGCACTCAACAGCTACGAGAACCGTGTTTACCAGATCGGCATGGAACAAGGCGCACCGCTGGTGGCGAAATTTTATCGCCCCGCACGCTGGGCGGACGCGGCCATACTCGAAGAACACACCTTCGTGCAGGAACTGGCCGAGCGCGAGATTCCTGTCGTGCCGCCGCTGGCGCTGGATGGGAAAACGCTGCATAGCTTCGAAGGATTTCGCTTCGCCGTATTTCCCAAACACGGCGGGCGCGCCCCCGAACTGGAAGACCGCCACACGCTGGAATGGATGGGGCGCTTCCTCGGGCGCATTCACGCCATCGGCGTGCTCCAGCCGTTTCAGCATCGCCCCGAACTGAACATTGAAACCTTTGGCATCGCGCCACGCGATTATCTGCTGGCGCATGATTTCGTTCCGGCTGATCTCGATGCGGCCTATCGCAGCGTGGTGAATCAGGCGCTGGATGGCGTGCGCCACTGCTTTGACCGTGCTGGTGAGGTGAGATCATTGCGCCTGCACGGCGACTGCCACGCAGGCAATGTGCTGTGGACGGATGACGGCCCGCACTTCGTGGATTTCGACGACAGTCGCAAGGGGCCTGCGGTGCAGGACTTGTGGATGTTATTGTCGGGCGAACGTGCCGACATGGTGCGGCAACTGGCCGACGTGCTGGCGGGCTACGAAGATTTTTATGATTTCGATGAACGCGAATTGCACCTGATCGAGGCACTGCGCACCCTGCGCCTGATCCATTATGCGGCGTGGCTGGCGCAGCGCTGGGATGACCCCGCCTTTAAGCAGGCGTTCCCGTGGTTCAACACGCAGCGTTACTGGCAGGATCGCATCCTGGAATTGCGCGAACAGATTGCTTTGATGCAGGAAGTGCCGTTGTGGATGGCATAGCGTTATTCATAATCCGGGTACGGTAGACATGGCTTGTTGCCAAGTTAACCAGTGGCTAAGCAAAACCAACTTCTGCCAAGTATGTTTGGTCGATTTATTGCCGCCCCCTTATTTCTTTTTCGGAGTTTCCACACAACCGCGTTAATTTTGCAAAATTAAGAATCAGTTAAGAATCGTATGCAAGCATGCAGGCATTGGATTTTGCTAGTCGAAACCCAACAGGTAGTGTCTTAACAATCCCCCCTTATTTATTGTTAAGACTTTTGCCCCTGACATTCCGGGTTCAGGGGTATTTTTTTGTGATTAACAAGTGAACACCAAATCCTGGTATTCGGCGCAAGCACATACCCCGCCTCACACCGCTCTTTTGCCGGCACTCGCGAGCGGCCAAGCGCTCTAACATCCGGTGCGCTAAAAATTGACAAGTGATGGCTAAATCCGGAAAATGCCCCCCCTTCTCAGGCGGACTTCTGGTGATATAGCTCAGGTGGTTAGAGCGCAGCACTCATAACGCTGAGGTCGGTGGTTCAAATCCACCTATCACCACCAATAAAATGTAGTAAGCCGTCGCATGAAATCTCAAAAACCTGTATGGCATATAGCCTTGGCGGGTTTTTAAAAGTCGCCTTCACGAAAACCAGCGCAGGAAAGCAGCAGCGCTTAATGCAGTAGCGGCGAGAATTGCTGATGAAAGCAACGCCACACTTCCTTTTTCTTTGGGCCAGTTTGCGCCCCACAGAATGTAAGCCGCCATGAGCAGAAAACCAGTTGCGGCACACAACATTTTTATCGCGAGTGCGGCAACTGCAATCCCCGCAATATCCGGGAAGTGGTGATAAAAGTGATAGCTTACCAAGCCAAAACTTGCGCCGCTTAAGGCTTGTGTTCCCCATCCGGCGAGCACAAGCCAAGCAAGTTTCCGCCTGACGTTGACGCTTTCTATTTTGATTGCTGCAAAGGAACCGCCTACCGCCGCAACGGCGCCAAAATTATGCAAAACCTGGACTACGGCATAGGCCAGATTCTGTGCACTACTCATTTTGAAGTGACATTAACGCACCCTTCAACACCGGTAGAAACATGCCCCTTGTTGTTGACCACAATGCAGATACGGTGTTTGCCGGGGGCAAGAGGGTCAATCTCTGTAGTTCCCTTGAGTTGGCGCAGGACATCCACCCGTTTGCCGTCCACATAGAGATGGAGATGATCTCCTTCGGGGTCAGGAGCTACCTCATAAACCAGTTTGATCTTGTCACTGGAACCTATCATTGCACCGTCTGCTGGCGAAGTAATCGCAACTTTTCCACTTGCGGCAAACACTGTGCTTGACCAGAAAAAGAATGTAAAAAAGAGTGACTTAAAAATCTTGTTATTCATGATCGTTCTCCATAAAAAATAAAACAAGCCGAGAGGAATCGGCAAATTGGCTTAGAAATATTTTAAGTCTACCTAGCTTAACTTAAGCAAATAAAAAAGCAAAATCCCTATTTTTGATCTAAGAATAATCTTTGTGGCCGTTACATACCAATTGTGGTCAGCCACCACCATTAATCAACCTTCCCGATTGCTGGCGGTCATGAACTGTTGTTCACAAAAATAATTGAGGAGCATTGTCGATAGACCTTATCCAATTCCTGAGCCATTGCTTTTGACCAAAACCAAGAAAATAAAAAATTGCAAAACTAGCAAGGCACAGTTTACCAGTTGCGGTTATGAAGAAGACACACATTCTTATTGACGATAACCGTGTTTCATGTTGATGGGAAGGTGTTGGGACTCAATGCAATTGTAACGAGCCAATGCAACTGCGAAGCTGCCGCCCTGGGAACAACCGGGATTTGTGAAATCTCCTTTAGCAGCTTTGAGGAGATCAGCAAAAAAATTCCAGAGTTCTAGTATATGATGCTGTTGGGAAAAATGAATGGCGAGGGGCGTTTGGCAATCTATATCCAGCGGTCTCGAAAAGCGTTGTTCTCCATCCCCTAATTGAACGATTCTGGCAAGCTTGGCGCAATAATGCGATGCGAGTAACCTGCTGAATACCCAATTTCAGTCGTTGCTTGCCATTACAGGTTATGTGTCAGATACGAATTTCTGGAAATGGACTGTGGTACTTCCAAAAGTACAGATCAACATGGTTTAAAGAGCCCATTGCCATGCGGGCTTATCAAACTATTGCCTTAAGCCATCGAAATATACCGGATGTTATACCGCCATGTGCCCAAAGCGGAGCTTGGTAGAAACCACTAACCATTTAGGTTCACCGACACATTCACTGTAGTTTTTTACTAGCATAAGCTCATATCCAACTTGCCACAATGAAACAGAATTCTTGCACGATAGTTAGTGAAGTTGCGAAATCCTCTGGCGTTGGC
>JAHFRC010000079.1 GCA_023259015.1 Nitrosomonadales bacterium
TTATATCGGCAGGCCGGATACCGACATGAACGATCCAAACGATCCGTTATTCATTTACGCGTTATACGTATTGCCCTTGGTGGTGGCCCTGTTTTTCTACCTCCTCCGACATCATCGCCGCAGCAAGGTTCACAAGGAAACATGGCGTGAATCGGTGGAATCCGGGCTGACCGAGCCGGCAACCCTCCATCCCGTGTTCGACCCGAATATTTGCATCGGCTCAGGCGGCTGCTTCAATGCCTGCCCTGAAAAGGCTATTGGCATAATCGAAGGGAAGGGCTTCCTGATCAGCCCTGCATCGTGCATAGGCCATGGCGCCTGCGCCTACTCCTGCCCGGTCAATGCAATAAAGCTTGTATTCGGAACCGCAACACGGGGGGTAGACATCCCGCAAATCAAGCCAAATTTTGAAACCAATATTCCCGGCATCTTCATCGCCGGGGAACTGGGCGGCATGGGTTTGATCAGAAAAGCCGTGGAACAGGGACGCCAGGCAATAGACGCCATTGCGAAGCGCGGGCGTTCCGAAATACTGAATAATGATGTGGTCATCATCGGTGCCGGCCCCGCCGGCATTGCCGCCTCTCTTGCCGCAAAGCATCATGGCCTCCGCTATGTCACCCTGGAACAGGAAGATACTTTTGGTGGCACCACGCTGCATTATCCCAGAGGTAAAATTGTCATGACAGCACCCATGAACCTTCCCATCATCGGCAAAGTAAACATTAAGGAAATAAGCAAAGAAGCGCTGATGGGGCTATGGGAAGATGTGGTAAAAACGGCCGGTGTCAAAATTAATTTCGGTGAGCGTATGGAACGGATAGAGCGCCATGGCGACACTTTCCATGTTGTCACCAACCGCGCCAGCTACCTTACGCAAAGTGTGCTTCTTTCCATTGGCCGGCGCGGCACACCGCGCAAACTCGAGGTGCCGGGCGAAGAACTGGAAAAGGTAGTGTACCGCCTGATTGAGCCAGAACAGTATCGGGGGAAGCATGTATTAGTAATTGGCGGCGGCAATGCGGCGATTGAGGCGGCACTGGCGATTTCCGGAGAACCCGGCGCCACAGCCACCCTGAGTTACCGCAGCAACGCCTTTAGCCGCGTAAAGCCTAAAAACCGCGAACTCATTCAAGAAGCGAGCGATTCCGGACGCTTATCCTTGTTGCTCGAATCGACTGTCAAGGAAATTCGTCCGGCCACCGTCAAACTCGATCAAAAAGGCGCCGTGGTCGAACTGCCAAACGATGCTGTCATCGTTTGTGCAGGCGGAATATTACCCATACCGCTCCTCAGGGAAATAGGAATTAATATTGAAACACGCCATGGCGATGCGTAGCTTTTGCCGAATAGAATTCAGTATGTGGCGCCTGCCTTTTGTTTCCCCAAAGCCACGCGGCCTGACTCCGCACTCAAGCAAAACACAGTCCGGTTTTTAATTACGCGCGTCGCGCAACGCCTCTGCCAGCTGGTGCACCGACATGGCATAGAAGTCGCTGTTGTTGTAGCGGGTGATGACATTAAAATTGTTGAACGCCAGCCAGAATTCCTTGCCTTCCGCCACCGTAAAATCAATCAGGCGTGCGCTCATGCCCTCGGCAACCTGCTTGTCCGGCTGCACGCCGGAAGCCGCCCATGCCGCCACGGTATGCGGTCCTGCCATACTTGCCGCGCTTCCATTCTCACCGATGCTCGCACGCGCCGCCACCGGCTCGCCGCTCACCCATCCATGTTGCCTGAGATAATTTGCCACGCTACCGATGGCGTCCACCGGGTCGCGCAGCAAATCGATCTTGCCGTCGCCATTGAAATCTACCGCGTAGCTGCGGTAGCTGCTCGGCATGAATTGCGGGATGCCCATAGCCCCTGCATAGGAACCCTGCACCTTGAACAGCTCAAAATTCTGGTCACGCGCCAGCAGCAGGTATTGCTCCAGTTCGCTGCGAAAAAAACCGGCGCGGCGCGGGTAATCGAAAGCCAGCGTGGTCAGTGCGTCGAGCACGCTGTATTTGCCGCTGTTACTGCCATACAGGGTTTCCACCCCAATCAGCGCGACAATGATTTCCTGCGCCACACCGTATTGCTTCTCCGCCCGTTGCAGCGCCTCCGCATGGCTCCGCCAGAATTGCAGTCCGCCGATGATGCGCTTGGGGTTGATGAAAATGGCGCGGTACTCCAGCCATGGCTTGATGGTTGCGGGAGCGGAAATGGCGTCAATCACGGCTTGGCGATGTTGTGCGCGCTGGAATACCTGCACCAGTTCATCGCGCTTGAACTGGTGTTTCGCAACCATCTCGTCGATAAATTGGGGGATGCCGGGCAGGTCAGCCGCAAATACATACGGCGAAGCAAGCAACGGCAACAGGGCGAAAAAAAGGCGGAAAACCATGGCCCGCGCATTTTACTCGACAGGCAGGCGCGCCACTGTTAAATTTCGCCCTCATTTGCAACCTGAACAGAAAGCCCTGCCATGGAAAAAACTGCCCAGCACCATCGCCTCCTCATACTCGGTTCCGGCCCCGCCGGTTACACCGCCGCCGTCTATGCCGCGCGCGCCAACCTCAACCCGACGCTGATTACCGGCATGGCGCAAGGTGGGCAACTGATGACCACCACCGAGGTGGACAACTGGCCCGCAGACTACAATGGAGTGCAAGGCCCGGAATTGATGGAACGCTTCCTGAAGCATGCGGAGCGCTTCAATACGCAAATAATTTTCGACCACATCCACACCGCCAAACTGCAACAGAAACCGTTCCTGCTGGAAGGCGATGCAGGCTGCTACACCTGCGATGCGCTCATCATCGCCACCGGCGCCTCGGCGCAATATCTCGGCCTGCCCTCGGAAGAAAAATTCATGGGCAAGGGCGTATCCGGTTGCGCCACCTGCGACGGTTTCTTCTACCGCAACCAGGATGTGGCGGTGATCGGCGGCGGCAACACGGCAGTGGAAGAAGCCATGTATCTCGCCAACATCGCGCGCCACGTCACGCTGGTGCACCGGCGCGACACCTTCCGCGCCGAGCGCATCATGATCGATCACCTGATGGAAAAAGTGAAGGAAGGCAAGATCACGCTGCAACTGCATCACGTGCTGGGCGAAGTGCTGGGCGATGACAGCGGCGTGACCGGCATGCGTATCAAACACGTCAAAACCGGCGCAACGCAGGACATCGCATTGACCGGCGTATTCATCGCCATCGGCCACAAACCCAACACCGAACTGTTCGTGGGGCAACTGGACATGGACAACGGCTATCTCGTCACACACAGCGGCCAGGCCGGCAATGCCACGGCGACCAGCATTCCCGGCGTATTCGCGGCGGGCGACGTGCAAGACCAGATATACCGCCAGGCTTGCACCAGCGCGGCGACCGGCTGCATGGCGGCGCTGGATGCGGATAAATATCTGGCAGGATAGCCGAGCAAGCATTGAAAGAAAAAAAGGAGCCATCCGCACCCGCAGATGCCGAGCTGTTCCGGCAGGCTCTGGGTGACGTCACGCCGCTTGCGCCATCCAACCGCGTCTCCCCTTCCGCGCCGCCGCGCCGTCCCAAGGTTCAGAGCGCCGCTCCCTCCCCTCCCCTTGCGGATACACTGTCCGACCATTGCGCGGATGATGTGCCGCTCACCGAATTCCTGCGCGATGGCATGTCGCGCATGACGCTACGCAAGCTGCGGCGCGGACAATTTCCGCTACAGGACAGCCTCGACCTGCACGGCCTCAACAGTGACGAAGCGCGAAAACTGCTGCTGGAATTCCTGCGCGAAGCGACACAACGCAGCTTGCGATGCGTATGCGTAATCCACGGCAAGGGGTGGCAGGAGGGCGGCGGTGAAGGGATACTGAAAACCCGCACACGTCACTGGCTGACCCAGTGCGCGGAGGTGCTGGCATTCTGCGAAGCGCCGCCAAATGCGGGTGGCGGCGGTGCGGTGCTGGTGCTGTTGAAAAGCATGTAAATGTGGTGACCGTCAGATTCGCGGGTATGGCCAGCCCCTGCAAGGCGACTATTCTTTATAAAACGTTCTGGCTGGAAAAACGTGGTGTGCTTTACCCATGCTTATTCCAATTCTATTTCGAAAGTGAAACAAGGCGGCGACGAGCGAACGACGAAGACAGTGCAAGTAGCACGGCTAGGAGTGAGCGAAGAAGCCAACGCCGTGTCACTGATGAAATGGAATTGGAATTACACATCTGAATTTCCGCGCGCAACAGGCTGCGGAAATTCTGCTGCGCCACCATGCTCGCCTGCTGCAAATAGATGCCGCATCAACGAACGCAAAACCGGAACCCGCGTTATCTTATCCTGCCCCTCACTTCCCAAACCTTCAACCACAAAACTACCGAAGCCAGCAGCAGCGTACCCGTATTCGCCGCGATAACCGGCAGGCTGCCAATTGCCACGCCATAACCCAGCCATAGCGCCACACCCAAGGTAAACAGCGCATACATCGGTAATGAGATTCCGGAGAGATCACGCGTGCGCCATGATTGCCAAGCCTGCGGCACAAAGGCGACGGTGGTCAGGAAAACGGCGGGGTAGCCGAGCAGGGTGCTGAGATCGGGGGTCATATCAATACCTCTTGCAAAGGGTGCAGCGGTTTACGTTGAGAGATTATAAAGAAAAACGAACTCACCATCGCACACTACAAAAACTTGTCATGCAAGTGCTTGGTGCAAACTGATGAGCCAATACCACCCGGACAAACTGATGGGGCAGTTCTATCAGTAATTCCATCAGGGAGAAGGTAGAAACCCCGTTCGTCCTGAGCCTGCGGTAGGGGCGCCGCGTAGCGGCGGGGTTACACACCGGCGTACCCCTTGCGAGTGCTGTCGAAGGGTATTCGGACAGCGGTCGCACTCAACCCTTCCCGAACAAATCATCAAGCGGATTCTTCCCCGCAGGCGCTTTTCCGGAAACGCGCTTCGCGCTGAGCTCCTCCTCGATGTTGTCGCGATAGAAACTCCACGCCGCCCCCGAGTTGCTGAACCGCCGCCACATATCCTCGCCGACGCCGCTGTACTGGAGCGTGCTGCCATCGTCGAGCTGCACCTGCAAGACACGGGTGCGCGCATCGTAGCCGATGGCGCGCAGCTTGCCAGAATTGATTTTCTTCATTTCCATGTGGGTATCCTGGGTCGGGTGGGCAAGATTCATGTTATCAAAATTCAGGAGCCTGAACCGTTTAACCTGTGTCAGATCAAGTGATACTGATGCCCATATCGCGTATTGATTGCCATGGCGCTTTAGAATAGACTCCAGCATATTGCATTGTTTTACTTTGGAGCGCCGACGATGCCAACGGTAATGCGGATAGGCCCGTATCGGTTTTTCTTCTACGCTGGCGATCGCGATGAGCCGATTCACATCCATATCGAACGCGACATGGCGCTTGCAAAGTTCTGGTTGGCTCCTGTAAGGTTGCAGCACAGCGTTGGGTTCAGTCGCGCTGAGCTTGTAAAAGTAGAGAGCCTGGTGGTGGAATACTGCGAGGCGATAGTGGAGGCATGGAATGATTATTTCGCAAACTGAAATCGCAATCCCGAACGCGCAGCATGTCTCGGTATCCGACGAGTCTCTGACCGTTGAACTGGAAGACGGCCGCACACTCTCGGCGCCGCTCGGCTGGTATCCCCGGCTTGCCCACGCCAAGCAGGAAGAACGCAATCGCTGGCGCTTGATAGGGCAAGGCTCCGGCATTCACTGGGATGACATAGATGAGGACATAAGCATCGAAGGACTCCTGCTTGGTAAACGCTCCGGAGAAAGCCAGCTCTCATTTCAGCGCTGGCTGGCAACACGGGAGTAAAAAATAGAGGTGCCCATAACGCTGGCAGGTTGACTATGCCGGGTGTAATTGAAAGTGTTGGGAGTTTTCCGTTCGTGGTGAGCCTGTCGAACCACAAAAGTCTTGCCAACACTGGCCTTCGAATCTCAATACGAACGGCTTCATACCTTATTCGCGCCGGATCAATAGCTGTTCTATCAGAGATTCTTGTCGAACCACATATGCAGCCAGCCGTAGGGCGGATGCCTTCAGGCGATCCGCCGCATGAATCATTCGGCGCAGACAATTTCCACACGGCTTTGCGGTATAGAAAATTACGTGGTGTTGTGCAATTACTATGTATTGCGCTCTACGAACATGAATCATGTGCATTCAAATCTGGAGTGCGGCGGCTTGCCGCCGCTTTAGAAAGCGGGAGCAAGCTCCCGCACTCCAAAAAAGTTGACGCTGAACAGAGTATCTACCGCACTGTGGGCTACGGCGAAACATGGAGAAACAGGTTAACGCCCAATGGCTCGCA
>JAHFRC010000030.1 GCA_023259015.1 Nitrosomonadales bacterium
AATTAACGAGGCGTGATGATATAAAGAAATTATGACAGCCATATGACAGCGGATCGCACCGTTCGAAGTTGCCTCTTATGAATTTGGTGAACTTATGTTTGGTCTGACTGAGGTGCGACTGATTGACCGTTTTGATTTTCGCAGGTACGATTGCCGTTCTTAGTCGTTTCTGGAGGCAAGCCAAATGCGCCGCAAACTGGTTGCCGGAAACTGGAAGATGTTCGGGGCGCTGGCCCAGAATGAAGCCTTGCTGAACGCAGTGATGGCAGGCATGGCGAAGATGCAGGAGGTGGACTGCGCGGTATGTGTGCCGTTTCCCTATCTTGCACAGGCGCAGCAACTGTTGCGCAACAGTCCGGTGAAGTGGGGCGCGCAGGATGTACACCAACTGGAAAAGGGTGCCTATACCGGTGAGGTAGCGGCTTCCATGCTGCGTGATTTCGGATGCCGCTATGTGATTGTCGGGCACTCGGAGCGGCGCAGCCTGTATGGCGAAACCAGCCAACTGGTGGCGGAGAAATTTGCTGCTGCGCAAAAGGCCGGGTTGTTGCCCATCTTGTGTATAGGCGAAACGCTGGCGCAGCGCGAGAGTGGCGCAACGGAAGCCGTTGTGGCCGGGCAACTGGATGCGGTGATCAAGCTGCTGGGCGTGCAGTCTTTGCGCAATGCGGTGGTGGCATATGAGCCGGTGTGGGCAATAGGTACCGGCAAGACGGCATCGCCGGAGCAGGCGCAGGCAGTACATGTATTTATCCGCCAGCGCGTTGCCGGGCATGATGGGCAGACCGCACAAGGCTTGTGCATACTTTATGGCGGCAGCGTCAAGGCTTCCAATGCGGCAGAATTGTTTGCCATGCCGGACATTGATGGCGGGCTGATCGGCGGGGCGTCGCTGGTTGCCGAGGACTTTCTGGCGATTTGCCGCGCCGGGCAAAATTAATTTCGTTTTGGAGTAATGCGTGGAAACTATAGTTTGGATTGTGCATGTAATAACAGCGGTGGCACTGGTTGGTTTGGTATTGATGCAGCATGGCAAGGGTGCAGACATGGGAGTTTCATTTGGTTCCGGTTCGGCTGGCAGCCTGTTCGGCTCGAGTGGTTCCGCCAATTTCTTGAGCCGTAGCACAGCGGTGGCAGCGACGATGTTTTTTATTACCAGCATGGCGCTGACCTATCTTTATTCACATCCATTGCAGCCTCAAGGCGTGATGGACAGGCATGAAGCATCCAAACCGGTGCAGCAGACCGCACCCGCTCCAGTTCCCACTCAAACGGGTAGTGATGCAAGCGGCTCGAAGTCGAAAGAAATACCTAAATAATAAAAGTAATGCCGATGTGGTGAAATTGGTAGACACGCTAGCTTGAGGGGCTAGTGGCGAAAGCCGTAGCAGTTCGAGTCTGCTCATCGGCACCAGGTATCAAGCCAAGGTTTCCATAGCTCTACCGAAGTATTAAAAAAACAGAATGCGTTTATGTGCGTCACATCAGTAAGGCGCTGAACGAGGGGGAGATCAGATGTTGGAAAATTATTTTCCGGTACTGCTGTTCATTGGTATAGCGCTGGTAATGGGTGTGGCGCCGCTTGTACTGGGCAAGGTAGTCTCGCCCCACCGCCCGGACAGCGCAAAACTTTCGCCTTACGAATGCGGCTTCGAAGCCTTTGAGAACGCGCGCATGAAATTCGATGTGCGTTACTACCTCGTTGCCATTCTGTTTATCCTGTTCGATCTGGAAATCGCTTTCCTGTTTCCCTGGGCGATCGTGCTCAAGGAAATCGGCATGTTCGGTTTCGTCTCCATGATGATTTTCCTGGCCATTCTCGTGATCGGCTTTATCTATGAGTGGATGAAGGGGGCGCTGGAATGGGAGTAGGCAATATGCACGGTGAGCAGGGGCCCCAGGTTTGTTTGGGGATGCGATCGCCCGTGCATGTTGCCTGCGCGGAATCGCTGCCTGCCTATATAAGGTCACTGAATCATATTATCAAGGAGGCCGGCGATGGGTATTGATGGAGTTCTGGAAAAGGGTTTCGTTACCACTTCGCTGGATACCATCATCAATTACACCCGCACCGGATCACTGTGGCCGATGACGTTCGGCCTGGCATGCTGCGCGGTGGAGATGATGCAGGCGGGCGCTTCGCGTTATGACCTCGACCGTTTCGGCGTCGTGTTCCGCCCCAGCCCGCGCCAGTCCGATGTGATGGTCGTGGCCGGCACGCTGTGCAACAAGATGGCGCCCGCGTTGCGCAAGGTGTACGACCAGATGGCCGAGCCGCGCTGGGTGATCTCGATGGGTTCCTGCGCCAACGGCGGCGGTTACTATCATTATTCCTATTCTGTGGTGCGCGGCTGCGACCGCATCGTTCCGGTGGATGTGTATGTGCCGGGCTGCCCGCCGACCGCCGAGGCGCTGCTCTACGGCATCATCCAGTTGCAGAACAAGATCAAACGAACCAATACGATTGCGCGTGGATAAGAGATGGCTGCCGATTTGAGCGTATTGCAGGACAACCTGGCCAAGCTGCTTGAGGGCAAGGTGGTGAGCCTTGAAAACAGGCTGGGCGAGCTGACCATGGTGATACGCGCCGCCGACCTGCTGCCGGTAATGACGCGTTTGCGCGACGATGCCGACTTGCGTTTCGAACAGATGATGGATCTGTGCGGCGTGGATTACTCCGTCTATGGTAGTGATGTTTCCGAGGGAGGCGCGTATTTCAAGTCTGATTTCGTTCCTGTCGTTTATCCTTACCGTTTTGCGGTGGTGTACCACTTGCTGTCGATAACACACAACATGCGCCTGCGTGTGCGCGTGTTCGCCGAGGACGACAGCCTGCCGGTACTGGATTCCGTGGCGGACATCTGGTCGAGCGCCAACTGGTATGAGCGCGAGGCTTTCGATCTGTATGGCATTATTTTTACCGGACATCCTGATTTGCGCCGCATTCTCACCGACTACGGTTTTGTCGGGAACCCGTTCCGCAAGGACTTTCCGCTTTCCGGCCATGTCGAGATGCGCTACGACCCCGAACAGAAACGCGTCATCTACCAGCCGGTGACGATAGAGCCGCGCGAAGTGACGCCGCGCATCATTCGTGAAGAGCATTACGGACGCAACTAAGAGAGAACACAATGGTGGAAAGTAGAGATACAAGGCTCAAGGTTCAAGATTCAAGGCATAGATTTTTCTTGCCGCTTGCCGCTTGCGTCTTGCACCCTTGCTGAGACAGACGAGAATATGGCAGAGATCAAAAACTACACCATGAACTTTGGCCCGCAGCACCCGTCGGCACACGGTGTGCTGCGTCTGGTGCTGGAACTGGACGGCGAAGTGATCGAGCGCGCCGACCCGCACATCGGCCTGCTGCACCGCGCCACCGAGAAGCTGGCCGAGCACAAGACCTACCTGCAGTCGGTTCCCTACATGGATCGCCTCGACTACGTGTCGATGCTGAGCAACGAGCACGCCTATGTCATGGCAATCGAAAAGCTGCTCGACCTCGAAGTGCCGTTGCGCGCCCAATATATCCGCGTGATGTTCGATGAGATCACGCGCATCCTGAATCACCTGCTGTGGCTGGGCGCACATGCGCTGGATATCGGCGCGATGACGGTGTTCCTGTACGCCTTCCGCGAGCGTGAGGATTTGATGGACGCCTATGAGGCGGTTTCCGGCGCGCGCATGCACGCGGCCTACTACCGTCCGGGCGGCGTATACCGCGACCTGCCGGATACCATGCCGCAGTACCAGGCTTCCAGAATTCATAATGCCGCAGCAGTCGGAAAAATGAACGAGAACCGCCAGGGTTCGCTGCTCGATTTTCTGGAAGACTTTACCAGGCGCTTTCCAACTTACGTGGACGAGTATGAGACCCTGCTCACCGACAACCGCATCTGGAAACAGCGCACTGTCGGCATCGGCGTGGTATCGCCGGAACGCGCGCTGGCGATGGGTTTCAGCGGCCCGATGCTGCGCGGCTCGGGTATCGCCTGGGATTTGCGCAAGAAGCAGCCGTATGAAGTTTATGACCGTCTGGACTTCGACATCCCGGTGGGTGTGGAAGGCGACTGTTATGGCCGTTACCTGGTGCGTGTGGAAGAAATGCGCCAGTCGAACCGCATCATCAAACAGTGCATCGATTGGCTGCGCGACAACCTCGGTCCGGTGATGACGAGCAACCTCAAGGTCGCGCCGCCGCGCCGCGAAAAAATGAAGGAAGGCATGGAGGAACTGATCCACCACTTCAAGCTGTTTACCGAGGGCATGCATGTGCCGCCCGGCGAAGCTTATGCGGCGGTCGAACACCCCAAGGGCGAGTTCGGTATCTATCTGGTTTCCGATGGGGCGAACAAGCCTTACCGCATGAAAATCCGCGCTCCGGGGTTTGCACATATGGCTGCGCTGGACGAGATGGCGCGCGGACACATGATCGCCGACGTGGTTGCGATTATCGGTACACAAGACATTGTTTTCGGAGAGGTAGACCGCTGATGTTGTCCGATCAGGTTCAAGCGAAAATAGACCGCGAGCTGAAGAAGTATCCGACAGACCAGAAGCAGTCTGCGGTGATGTCCGCGCTACGCTTCGTGCAGGACGAGAAGGGCTGGATTTCCCCTGACGACATGACGGATGTCGCGGCCTATCTGGGCATGCCGCAGATGGCGGTGTACGAGGTGGCGACCTTCTACCACATGTACAACCTCAAGCCCATGGGCAAATACACGCTGACCGTGTGCACCAATTTATCCTGCACCCTGTGCGGCGCACTGGATACCGTCAGATATATAGAAAAAAAATTGGGCATCGGTCTCGGCGAAGTGACGCCGGATGGCAAGTTCGGCCTGCGCGAGGGTGAGTGCATGGGGGCGTGCATAGACGCGCCGCTGCTGACCGTCAGCAACAAGAAATTGTGCGGGCGCATGGCCCCGGAAAAAATTGACCAATTATTGGCGCAACTGGACAAGTCATGAACGGGCCGGTCATATATACGACAATGAGATTCGACCAGCCGTGGACGCTGGAGAATTATCTCAAGGTGGGCGGCTATCAGGCATTGCGCAAGATACTCGCGGAGAAGACGCCGCCCGATGCGATCATTGCCGAGGTCAAGTTGTCGGCATTGCGCGGGCGCGGCGGCGCGGGTTTCCCCACCGGCCTGAAGTGGAGCTTCATGCCGAAGAATTACACCGGTGACAAGTACATTGTCTGCAACAGCGACGAAGGCGAGCCGGGCACCTGCAAGGACTGGAATATCCTGCGCTTCAACCCGCACGCGCTGATTGAAGGCATGGCCATCGGCGCCTATGCCATGGGTGGCGTCAAGGTAGGGTACAACTATATACACGGCGAAATTTTTGAGGCCTACGAGCGCATGGAAGCGGCCTGTGAAGAGGCGCGCGCGGCGGGCTATCTGGGCAAGGGCATTCTCGGCAGCGACTTTGATTTCGACCTGCACAACCACCTAGGCTACGGCGCTTATGTGTGCGGCGAAGAAACCGCGCTGCTCGAGTCCATCGAGGGCAAGAAAGGCCAGCCGCGCTACAAGCCGCCATTTCCGGCCACCTACGGGCTGTATGGCAAGCCGACTACGATCAACAACACCGAGACGTTCTCCAGCATTCCCTACATCATGCGCGAGGGCGGGCAGAAATTCCTCGAGCTGGGCAGGCCGAACAACGGCGGCACCAAGCTGTTCTCCGTCTCCGGCCACGTCAACAACCCCGGCAACTTCGAGGTGCCGTTGGGTACTCCGTTCAAGAAACTGCTGGAACTGGCGGGCGGCGTGCGCAACGGCCACAAGCTGAAGGCAGTGATTCCGGGCGGCTCGTCCATGCCGGTGCTGCCGGGCGAAATCATGATGGAAGTGGACATGGACTATGATTCCATCGCCAAGGCCGGTTCCTATCTGGGCAGCGGCGCGGTGATCGTGATGGATGAAACCGTATGCATGGTGCGCGCGCTGGAACGTCTGTCCTATTTTTATTGCGAGGAGTCGTGCGGCCAGTGCACGCCGTGCCGCGAGGGCACCGGCTGGCTGTACCGCATCGTGCACCGCATCGAGCAAGGCAAGGGGCGCCCGGAGGATCTGGATTTGCTGCTCGACGTGTGCGGCAACATTACCGGACGCACCATCTGCGCGCTGGGCGATGCCGCCGCGTGGCCGGTGCAAGGGATGCTCAAGCATTACCGCAACGAATTCGAGTACCACATCGAACACAAGAAGTGCATGGTGTGATGATGAAATGGGCGAGCAATGATCAACGTTGAAATTGACGGCAAAAAAATAGAGATCGAAGCCGGACGCACCGTGATCGAAGCGGCGCATCTGGCCGGCATCTATATCCCGCATTTCTGCTATCACAAGAAACTCTCCATTGCCGCCAATTGCCGCATGTGCCTGGTGCAGGTCGAGAAGGTGCCCAAACCGATACCCGCCTGCGCGACGACGGTGACCGAAGGCATGAAAGTGTTCACCGCTTCCGAAATGGCGGTGAAGGCGCAGAAGGGCGTGATGGAATTCCTGCTCATCAATCATCCGCTGGATTGTCCGGTGTGCGACCAGGGCGGCGAATGCGAATTGCAGGACTTGGCCGTAGGCTATGGCGCAAGCGCCTCGCGCTACCAGGAAGAAAAGCGTGTTGTGGTGCACAAGAATATCGGGCCCCTGGTTTCCACCGAGGAGATGAGCCGCTGCATCAACTGCACGCGCTGTGTGCGCTTCTGCCAGGAGATCGCCGGGCAGATGGAAATGGGGCAGGCGTTCCGCAACGAGCACGCCGAAATCATGTCCTTCGTGGGCAAGACCGTGGATTCCGAACTGTCCGGCAACATCATCGACCTGTGCCCGGTCGGCGCGCTCACCAGCAAGCCGTTCCGCTACACCGCGCGCAACTGGGAGCTGTCGCGGCGCAAATCCGTCAGCCCGCACGATGGCCTGGGTTCCAATCTGGCGGTACATGTCAAGAACAACCGCGTGATGCGCGTGACACCGGTCGAGAACGAAGACATCAACGAATGCTGGCTGCCCGACAAGGACCGGTTCAGCTACGAAGGATTGAATTCCCCCGAGCGCCTGACCAAGCCGATGATCAAGCAGGACGGCAAATGGCAGGAAGTGGAGTGGCAGGTTGCGCTGGATTATGCGGCGAATGCGCTGAGCCAGGTTGCAAGCTGCACGGGCGCGGCGGAAGTCGGCGCACTGGCTACGCCGCATTCCACGCTGGAAGAATTGTACCTGTTGCAAAAACTGATGCGCGGCCTGGGCAGCAATAACGTGGATTTCCGTTTGCGCCAGTCCGATTTTTCTTCAGACGGCAAACAGGCCGGCGTACCCTGGCTGGGTATGCCGGTCGCTGAAATCAATACGCGTGACCGTCTGCTGATCGTGGGCAGCTTCCTGCGCAAGGATCACCCGCTGCTGGCACAGCGTATCCGCCAGGCGGTGAAGAAAGGCGCGCAGGCCAGCATCGTGCATTCCGTGGATGACGACCTGCTGATGAAGGTGGCGAACAAGGCCATCGTCGCGCCGGATGCCATGACGAGTGTGCTGGTGCAGATATTGAAGGCATTAGCTGCCGAAAAGCAGGCAGCAGCGGATGCATCGGTGCAAGGCATCGAAGTGGGCAGTGCGGCTGCCGCCATTGCCAGGAGCCTGGCGGGCGGGGAGCGCATCGCCGTGCTGCTCGGCAACTTCGCCCAGCAGCATCCGCAAGCCGCGCAGTTGCAACTGTTGGCGCAGCAGATCGCAACGTTGTGCGGCGGCAAGTTCGGCTTTCTCGGCGAGGCGGCCAACAGCGTCGGCGGCTATCTCGCCAATGCAATACCCGGCGCGAATGGCATGAATGCGGCAGCGATGCTGGCTACGCCGCGCAAGGCCTATGTCCTTCTTAATACTGAACCGGAACTCGATTGCGCCAATGCGCAACAGGCGCTGTCCGCGATGAATACTGCCGACCTGGTCATAGCGTTGAGTGCATACAAACATCGCGCGATCGATTATGCCAATGTGCTGCTGCCGATTGCACCGTTCACCGAAACCTCCGGTACTTACGTCAGCACAGAGGGCCGCGTGCAAAGCTTCAAGGGGGTAGTCAAGCCCTTGGGCGAGGCGCGTCCGGCGTGGAAGGTGTTGCGCGTGCTGGGCAATTTGCTCAATGTAGCCGGCTTCGATCATGACAGCAGCGAAGCGGTGCGCGATGAGGCGCTCGGCAATGGGGATGTTTCTGCAAAATTGAATAACGCTTTGCACGGTATAGCGGTGCAAGTTGCGGCTGGAGGCAATAAGGGCCTGCAGCGCGTGGCAGAGGTGCCGGTTTATTCTGCCGATGCCATTGTGCGGCGCGCCGCAGCACTGCAAAAAACCCGCGATGCTGCTGCCCCTCGTGTGCTGATGCACGGCGATGAATTGAAAAAGATTGGCGTGTCGCCGGGCGACCGGGTGAAGGTCAGCCAGGATGAAAACAGCGTGACCCTGACGGCTGCTGCGGATAACGGCCTGCCCGCCGGTGTGGCGCGTGTGGCTGCGGGTCATGCCGCCACGGCCGGGCTGGGCGCGATGTTCGGGATGATAACCGTGGAACCGATAATTGGGGAGCGGGCATGATAGAGCTGCTGCATACCATACAACAGATGGGACAAAATCTGCTCGGTGCGGCCTGGATGCCAGTCTGGACGGCGGTAAAAATACTGGTGATCGTCGTACCGATCATGCTGACCGTGGCCTATCTCACGCTGGCCGAACGCAAGGTGATCGGTTTCATCCAGGTGCGCATCGGCCCCAACCGCGTCGGACCATACGGCTTGTTGCAACCGATTGCGGACGGCGTCAAGTTGCTGTTCAAGGAAATCATTATCCCGAGCGGTTCGAACAAATTCCTGTTCGTCGCAGCGCCGATCCTGACCCTGACACCCGCGCTGGCGGCATGGGCGGTGGTGCCGTTCGGCTTCGAAATGTCCGTATCCAATGCGAATGCGGGCCTGCTCTACATCCTGGCGATGACTTCATTAGGCGTGTACGGCATCATCATTGCGGGTTGGGCTTCCAATTCCAAATATGCTTTCCTCGGCGCGATGCGCTCCGCCGCACAGATCGTATCGTATGAAATTGCCATGGGCTTCGCGCTGGTGTGCGTGCTGATGGTAGCGCAGAGCATGAACCTGGGCGACATCGTGCATGGACAGCAGAGCAAGGCCGGCTTGTTCGGCTGGTACTTCATTCCGCTGTTCCCGATGTTCCTGGTGTACCTGATTGCGGGCGTGGCGGAAACCAACCGTGCGCCGTTCGACGTGGCCGAAGGCGAATCGGAAATCGTCGCGGGCTTTCACGTGGAATATTCCGGCATGGCGTTCGCGCTGTTCTTCCTGGCCGAATATGCCAACATGATCCTGGTCGCCGCGCTGACTTCCATCATGTTTCTCGGCGGCTGGCTGCCCCCGTTCAATATCGCGCCGTTCAACCTGGTGCCGGGGCTGTTCTGGCTGCTGGGCAAGATGTCGTTTGTGCTGTTCCTGTTCCTGTGGTTCCGCGCCACCTTCCCGCGCTATCGCTATGACCAGTTGATGCGCCTGGGCTGGAAGGTGTTCATCCCGCTCACGCTGGTGTGGGTGGCGGTGGTCGGCGCGTGGATGCAGACGCCGCTGTGGCTGTGGTGAGAAGAATGAAAATGATTAAAAACTTCTTCAAGACATTCCTGCTGTATGAGCTGGTCAAGGGTATGGCCCTGACCGGCAGGTATTTCTTTGCACGCAAGATCACCGTGCAGTTCCCGGAAGAGAAAACGCCGCAGAGTTTCCGCTTTCGCGGCCTGCACGCGCAGCGCCGTTATGCCAACGGTGAAGAGCGTTGCATCGGCTGCAAGCTGTGCGAGGCGGTATGCCCGGCGCTGGCCATCAACATCGAGATTGCCGAGCGTGAAGACGGTACGCGGCGCACCACGCGCTATGACATCGACCTGCTCAAGTGCATTTTCTGCGGCTTTTGCGAAGAGTCCTGCCCGGTGGATGCCATCGTGGAGACGCGCGTGCTGGAATACCACGGCGAGAAACGCAGCGACCTGTACTACACCAAGACCATGTTGCTGGCGATGGGCGACAAGCATGAAGCGCAGATCGCCAAGGATCGCGCGGCGGACGCCAAATACCGTTAAAGGCCTTATAGGATATGTTGATGAGTTTTGAAACGTTGGTTTTTTACCTGTTCGCGGCGCTTACCGTGTTTGCCGCGTTGCGGGTAATTACTGCGCGCAACCCGGTGCATGCGGCGCTGTTCCTGGTGCTGGCTTTTTGCAGCATGGCCGGCATCTGGATGCTGCTGGAGGCGGAGTTTCTCGCCATCACGCTGGTGCTGGTGTATGTCGGCGCGGTGATGGTGCTGTTCCTGTTCGTGGTGATGATGCTGGATGTCGACCTGGTGCAGTTGCGCGAAGGTTTCTGGCGCTGGTTCCCGTTCGGCCTATTGCTTGCCGCCATCATGGTGTTTGAGATGATCGGTGTGCTGGGCAACCGCCAGACCGCAGGAACCGGCGCCAAGCTGGCCAAGCATGCGGCCGACTACAGTAACACCAAGGAACTGGGGCGCCTGATCTATACCGACTATGTTTATGCGTTCGAACTGGCTGCCGTGCTGCTGCTGGTAGCCATCGTGGCCGCCATCGCGCTGACCCTGCGCCGCCGCAAGGATGTGAAGTCGCAGAATGTGGCGCGGCAGGTAAGCGTCCGGCGCGAGGACAATGTGCGCGTCGTGCAGGTGCCGTCCGAGCCGAAGGCCGGTGCGGCAAAAACCGAGTAGTGGGGGAAAACATGCTGAACCTGAGTCTGTCGCATTACCTGATACTGGGCGCGATACTGTTCGCGATCAGCGTGGTGGGCATTTTCCTGAACCGCAAGAACGTCATCGTGCTGTTGATGGCCATCGAGTTGATGTTGCTGGCGGTTAACACCAATTTCATCGCGTTCTCGCATTACCTGAATGACACAGCCGGGCAGGTATTCGTGTTTTTCATCCTGACCGTGGCTGCCGCCGAAGCGGCTATCGGCCTGGCGATTCTCATCGTGCTGTTCCGTAATCTGCGTACCATCAACGTGGATGATCTGGGCAGCTTGAAAGGTTGAGGAACCTCTAATGAGCAATATGAAGAGTCTGTATCTGCTGGTTCCCCTGGCGCCCCTGCTTGGCGCCATCGCAGCCGGGCTGTTCGGCAAGGCGCTGGGCCGCGCCTGGTCGCACCGCGTCACCATCCTGTCGGTGGCAATATCCTTCTTTGCATCGCTCGCAATCTTTCAGGATGTGCTGGCAGGGCACAACTTCAACGGCATCGTGTACCAATGGATGACTTCGGGCAACACCAGCTTCGAAGTCGGCTTCCTGATCGACCGCCTGACCGTGGTGATGATGCTGGTGGTGACCTTCGTATCGCTGATGGTGCACATCTACACCATCGGCTACATGGCCGACGACCCCGGTTACCAGCGCTTCTTCAGCTACATCTCGCTGTTCACCTTCTCCATGCTGATGCTGGTGATGGCCAACAACTTCATGCAGTTGTTTTTCGGCTGGGAAGCGGTGGGACTGGTGTCCTACCTGCTGATCGGTTTCTGGTACACGCGCGACACGGCGATCTACGCCAACCTCAAGGCGTTCCTGGTCAACCGCGTGGGCGATTTCGGCTTCCTGCTCGGCATCGGCCTGGTGCTGATGGTGTTCGGCAGCCTGGATTACGCGACGGTATTCGCCAACGCGCATAGCCATGCCAAGGATATCGCGCCGATTCCCTGCGTGTCATGGAACATGATGAGCGCGATCTGCATCCTGCTGTTCATCGGCGCAATGGGCAAGTCGGCGCAGTTCCCGCTGCATGTGTGGCTGCCCGATTCGATGGAAGGCCCGACCCCGATCTCCGCCTTGATCCACGCCGCAACCATGGTGACCGCCGGTATTTTCATGGTGGCGCGCATGTCGCCGCTGTTCGAGCTGTCCGATACCGCGCTGTCCTTTGTCATGGTTGTCGGCGCGATCACTGCGCTGTTCATGGGTTTCCTCGGCATCGTGCAAAACGACATCAAGCGCGTGATCGCCTACTCGACTTTATCACAGCTCGGCTACATGACCGTGGCGCTCGGCGCATCCGCCTATTCGGTGGCGATCTTCCATCTGATGACGCATGCCTTCTTCAAGGCGCTGCTGTTCCTCGGCGCAGGTAGCGTGATCATCGCCATGCACCACGACCAGGACATCCGCAACATGGGCGGGCTGAGAAAATACATGCCGATCACCTGGATCACTTCGCTGATCGGCTCGCTCGCGCTGATCGGCACGCCGTTCTTCTCCGGCTTCTACTCCAAGGACAGCATCATCGAGGCGGTGGGACTGTCGCACCTGCCGGGTTCCGGTTTCGCCTATTTCGCGGTAGTGGCGGGTGTGTTCGTCACCGCCTTCTACTCGTTCCGCATGTACTTCCTGGTGTTCCACGGCGAAGAGCGTTTCGGCAAGGGGCATCATGACCATCAGGGCGACCATGCCGATGAGGAAGTATCGGCGGATCATCACCACGGCCTTGCCCACGGCCAGAAGCCGCATGAAACCCCGTGGGTGGTGTGGCTGCCGCTGGTGCTGCTGGCGATCCCGTCCGTGGTGATCGGTTTCATTACCATCGAACCGCTGCTGTTCGGCAACTTCTTCCAGGAAGCCATTCACATCGGCGCAGAACACGAAGGCATGAAGGAATTGGCCTCAGAGTTCCACGGCGCAACGGCGATGGCGCTGCATGCGCTGACCTCGCTGCCGCTCTGGCTGGCGCTGGCGGGCGTGATTTCCTCATGGTTCTTCTACATGAAGCGCCCGGATATCCCGGCGGCGATCAAGCGGACATTCAGCGGCATCTATACGCTGCTGGACCAGAAATATTATTTTGACCGTTTCAACGACTGGTTCTTCGCCGGCGGCGCGCGCGGCACCAGCCGCTTCCTGTGGAATTTCGGCGACGTGAAGCTGATAGACGGCCTCATGGTGAACGGCTCGGCGCGGTTGGTCGGCCTGTTCTCCGGCGTGCTGCGCCGGATACAGACCGGCTATATCTACCACTATGCGTTTTCCATGATCATCGGCGTGTTTGTGCTGCTGTCGATACGGAACTGGTTCGAATGAGACAAAAGACAAACCCCCCTCAATCCCCCCTTGTCAGGGGGGAAGCTGGCTCCTCCCCTGACAAGGGGAGGCTGGGAGGGGTTGGTTTTAAATTAAAGGAACAAGCATGATTTTTGGCTTACCCTTGTTAAGCGTTGCCATCTGGCTGCCGATTGTTTTTGGCATCCTGGTTCTGGCCACGGGCGGCGACCGCAACGCACCGATGGCGCGCGGCATCGCGCTGGCCGGTTCCATTCTCGGCTTCCTGGTGACGATCCCGCTGTATACCGGCTTTGACAAGATGACCAGCGCCATGCAATTCGTCGAGATGCGCGACTGGATTGTCCGTTACAGCATCCACTACCACCTTGGCGTGGACGGCATCTCGGTGCTGTTCGTGCTGCTCAACAGCTTCTTCACCCCGCTGGTGGTGATTGCCGGCTGGAAGGTGATCGAGAAGCGCGTGGCGCAATACATGGCCGCTTTCCTCATCATGTCCGGCCTGGTCAACGGCGTGTTCGCATCATTGGACGCGGTGCTGTTCTACGTGTTCTGGGAAGCCATGCTGATCCCGATGTTCATCATCATCGGCGTGTGGGGCGGTCCCAACCGCGTGTATGCGGCGGTCAAGTTCTTCCTGTACACGCTGCTCGGCTCGCTGCTGATGCTGGTGGCGCTGCTGTACCTGTATAACCAGTCCGGCGGCAGCTTCGAGATCCTCGACTACCACCAGATGGCCATCCCGATGACCGCGCAGATACTGGTATTCATTGCCTTCTTCACCGCGTTCTCGGTCAAGGTGCCGATGTTCCCGGTGCACACCTGGTTGCCGGATGCGCACGTGGAAGCGCCCACCGGCGGCTCGGTGATACTGGCCGCGATCATGCTGAAGGTCGGCGCGTACGGCTTTATCCGTTTCTCCATGCCGATTGCGCCGGATGCCAGCCACAAGCTGGCCGGCGTGATGATCGCGCTGTCGCTGATCGCCGTGGTGTACATCGGCCTGGTCGCGCTGACCCAGACCGACATGAAAAAACTCATCGCGTATTCCTCGGTGTCGCACATGGGCTTCGTCACGCTGGGCTTCTTTATCTTCAACGCCTACGGCGTGGAAGGCGCACTGTTGCAGATGATCTCGCACGGCTTCGTGTCCGGCGCATTGTTCCTGTGCATCGGCGTGCTGTATGACCGCGTGCATTCGCGCAAAATCGCCGATTACGGCGGCGTGGCCAACACCATGCCGGTATTCGCCGCGTTCTTCATGCTGTTTGCCATGTCCAACAGCGGATTGCCCGGCACCAGCGGTTTCGTCGGCGAGTTCATGGTCATCATGGGCGCGGTCAAGGCCAACTTCTGGTATGCCTTCCTCGCCGCCACCACGCTGGTATTCGGCGCAGCTTACACATTATGGATGTACAAGCGCGTGATCTTCGGCGCGGTGGCCAACCACCATGTCGCCGAATTGAAAGACATCACCGCACGCGAAAAACTGGTGTTCGCCATCCTGGCGCTGACCGTGCTGGGTATGGGCCTGTATCCGCTGCCGTTCAGCGAAATCATGCACGCATCGGTGAACGACCTGCTGGTGCACGTCGCACGATCCAAGCTATAACGAGGACAACATGAACTATCTCTCCACATTGTTGCCTGCCTCCACAGAAATTTTTCTGCTGGCCATGGTATGCGCGATCCTGATTGTGGATTTGTTTGTCGCCGACCCAGGCAAGACGCTGACTTACCTGCTGGTGCAACTGACCCTGCTCGGCTGCGCGCTGATCACCGTGGCAACCCATCAGCAGGGCGTGGTATACCTGTTCCACAAAATGTTCGTGGACGACCTGATGTCCGATGTGCTCAAGCTGCTGAGCTATCTGGCCATCTCGGTGATGCTGGTGTATTCGCGCAGCTACCTGATGGTGCGCGGCCTGTTCACCGGCGAATTCATGGTGCTGGCGCTGTTCGCCCTGCTCGGCATGATGGTGATGATTTCCGCCAGCCACTTCCTCACCCTGTATCTCGGGCTGGAACTGCTGTCGCTCAGCCTGTATGCGATGGTTGCGCTGCAACGCGATTCCGCCACCGCCACCGAAGCCGCGATGAAATACTTCATCCTTGGCGCGCTGGCTTCCGGCCTGCTGCTATATGGCATGTCCATGCTGTATGGCGCCACCGGGTCGCTGGAAGTGGCCGCAGTGTCGGATGCCATCACGCACGGCGTGCAGAATAAACAGTTGCTGGTGTTCGGCTTGGTGTTCATCGTGTCCGGCCTGGCATTCAAGCTGGGCGCGGTGCCGTTCCACATGTGGGTGCCGGACGTGTATCACGGCGCGCCCACCGCGATGACCATGCTGGTCGGCACCGCGCCGAAACTCGCTGCCTTCGCCTTCGTCATGCGCATCCTGGTGGAAGGCTTGCAACCGTTGATGGCGCACTGGTCCGGCATGCTGGTGATACTCGCCGTGCTGTCCATGGCGGTCGGCAACATCAGCGCCATCGCACAGACCAACCTCAAGCGCATGCTGGCGTATTCCACCATCGCGCACATGGGCTTCCTGCTGCTCGGCGTGCTGAGCGGCGACGTTGAAGGCTATGGCTCCGCCATGTTCTATGCCGTGGTCTATGTGCTGATGAGCCTGGGCGGTTTCGGCATGATCATGCTGCTGTCGCGCGAGGGCTTCGAGGCGGATACACTCAATGACTTCAAGGGGCTCAACCAGCGCAGCCCATGGCTCGCCTTCATCATGCTGCTGCTCATGTTCTCCATGGCCGGTGTGCCGCCCACCGTGGGCTTCTACGCCAAGTTCGCGGTGCTCAGTGCAGTGGTGAATGCCGGGCACATCCCGCTTGCCGTGGCGGCGGTGCTGTTCTCGCTGATCGGTGCGTTCTACTACCTGCGCATCGTCAAACTGATGTATTTCGATACTCCGGAAAGCCATGTGCCCATTTCCATCCAGCCCGACAGCGGCCTGCTGATTTCGGCCAATGGGTTGGCGGTGCTGGCGCTGGGGATTATGCCCGGCACGCTGATGTCGGTGTGCGCGGTGTCGGTCAGGCAGTCGTTGTTGCTGGTACATTAGGCATTCTTCTTTCGCATAAAACAAAAACTCCCGCCGTGCGGGAGTTTTTATTTTGAAACCATCCTAAATCCGTTCGCCCTGAGCTTGTCGAAGGGCAGCCGTCATTCCCGCGCAGGCGGGAATCCAGTCAAAACCAAAACCGCCGGGGGTAGCCCGGCTGCTAGTCACTTTTTCTTGCGTCGCCAAGAAAAAGTAACCCAAAAGAAGGCGACCCTACTGAAGCGCCCTGCGGGTTCCTTCGGTCGAGCAATAAAATTGGGCGGCTGCGCAACTCGCCCTTGCGGAGCACACAAACCGTGCTCCACTGCGGAACTCAAACAGTGCTCGCCTTCCCCCCAATTTCATCGCCCGCCCTCAGCGCCCCAGAAGGGAAGGGAAAGCAGAAATTCAAAACCGTGAAGTCCAAACGCAACATTGAGCACTTCCCCGAAGACTTTATGTTTCAATTGAACCTTGAAATCACAAGTTGTGATTTCAAGTCGGGGCGGTTTTAGATGCCATCCGCGAGCTCATGACTCCGCTGGAGCCAAGAACAAAGCGCTCCATTGGCTTTGCGCCGTGGAAAGAAAAATGATGTCTCTTGGAGGTTGCGGTGCTGAAATGCTATGTTGCAAGACCAGACCCTCATACTTTCATACTTTAATCGCCCGCCCTTAGTGCCCCAGAAGGGAATGAAAAGCAGGAAGTGTGCGCTGCGCGGAGCAGTAGTTCTTATCCTAGCTTGCGAGGTTAGAACGCTGCCTACTTTTAGTGCACGATTTTAATTTTCAGGTATGCGCCATCAGCGGGAAAGCGGCAGGGTTCCTGATGGATTTAACGTCCAAATCCACATCCAGTTCCGGCCAATACAAATGGTGAGGTTGCGGTAATTCAACATGCATCAGCTTGCCAATGGGAGCATCCGCGAACCAGGGAAATTCCTTGAATGGAACAAACAATTCTTCGTCCCCCAGCAGAAGCCAGAAGCCCTGTCTTGAAACATTGGTAACCTCAGCTCCCGAAATGTCGCTGCCAAGCATCGCGGATTTCATGTTCGTGCTCCTCAATAAGTGCTTGCGCCTGCTTTAACGTTTTGCCGCTCAAGCCGATATTCTGCGCAAGTGCAATCTGCGGCTCCAACCAGAATTTTGCTTCACCCTCCGCATGATTGACATGCACATGTAAACGAGGCTCTTCACGAGAGAAGAAAAAGAAGCGGAACCCATGCGCACGGAAAATGGTTGGTGCCATGAGGTTATGATAGCACTGGCAACTATTCGGTGAAACTAGAAGTGAGGGTACACAGGCCAACCCAAGATACAATTGCAAGCCAATTGCGAAGCTGACCCTTTTTACTTATTATTTGTCAGATGCTACGTTGCAAGACCAGACCACGTGATTTTCCGAGACCCCGTGATTTTCTTGCCCGAAACGAGGGAGCCAATATCCGCCTGCACTACTCGGTGGCGGAACAGGGGAATAAAAGCAGAAAGTATTGTGTGTGCTGTGCACGCGCTATGTTTGATTCCTTCAAACTCAACCTACCGCACTTTTTTCTTCGGGAAAAAATTTAACATCTCGCTAGGGGTAACCTCTAATGTTTCCGCTAGGATGCATATGTTAATAAGCGCGAGATTGCGCTGCCCTCGCTCAATTCCTCCCAAGTAAGACCTGGCAAGCCCGCTTTCCAGTGCCAATCGTTCTTGTGACCAGCCGTGCGCCTTGCGCAACTGGATTAAGTGTAGTCCAAATAGCTGAAGAGGGTCGTAGTCCATAGCGCCGAATCTTGGGTAAGCAACACTGTGAGGATATGGATTTGACCTTTATGTTACGACGCTCTATAGTTGCACGTACTATAAGTGACAAATATCTTCGTCACACATAATAAGCAGCTAGAGGAGATGGGCGTTTTAATGACTGGCAATTCTTATTTTAAGGGGATTATGATGAATAAAATTAAATCAGGGTTAGTGGCAGCGGCATTGCTGGCGAGTTTTTCCGGTGCAACATTGGCGGATGACAATGTTGGCATGTATGTCTATGGGTCAGTTGGAAAAGCACAAACAAAAGAAGACAAAGGCAAGGTAGACGCTGTATTGACGGCAGTAGGTGTTACAGGAATTTCCTCGTCTGTGAAAGACAATCCAAATACCTATGGCATTCAATTGGGCTATCAGTTCAATCAGAACTGGGCTATTCAGGGCGGTTACGCGGCTTCTGACAACGTGGAATATAGAGCTACAGGTACAAATCCTATAACGATTGCAGCGGATGCAAGAGCAACGGTGTGGAACATCTCTGCTGCTGGCACAATACCGTTCGGTAGCGGATTTTCTGGAACGGGGAGGCTAGGTGTTGCTAGCGTTAATATTGATGTATCTATGACTGCAACAGGAGGGGGCGTATCAGCTACGGCGGTTACATCAAGTAAAAAAACTGATGTTACCTATGGCTTGGGTGTGAAATATGATATGACAAAAAATGCGTCTTTGCGCATTGACTTAGATAACTATAATACTGGAACCAGCAACAATGGCATAAATCGTTTTAATGTCTGGACGCTCGGCGTAGGCTACAAATTCTAACCATGTAGCACTAACAGCATCCACATCCGTTCGTAATCGTTAGAATTTTTTACCAAAAATAAGGGGCTAACTATGGTGATAAAATTTAGACCAATACTCATCGGCTTTTTGCTGCTATGCCCTATGTTCCTTGGTGGATGTGCAAGCTTAAATGATGTTGTGCGAGAAAAGGAAGCAGGAAAAGAAGGTACTACCAAGGTCTATCCTATAAATTCAGAACAAGCGTGGGAAATTGCCAAAGTTGTTTTTCGTTGGGAAGGCTCAGATGCGATCGAAGAACACAAGAACGAAGGTTATATGCTGACGAGCAGTGGAGTAAACGCCTATACCTATGGAACTGTCATGGGTGCTTGGGTTAAGCCCACTGGCAAAGAAAGCACAGATGTTACGGTTGTTACAAAACGGAGAATTCAGGTGGGTCTTTTTACCACATTAACAGAAGGAACTTTTCACAACCGTTTTGCACAAGCAGTTAATATTGTGAAAGGAGGAAAACCTCTTCCCCTCACAGCGCCAGATTGATATGTTTCTCTGCGTCCACAAATGCTGGAATTTCGAGGCCTTACGTTTTACATTCCAGGAAAGAAATACCGGGAACAGGTCTTGCAATCACACATGAGAAACGATCAGGGACATGCCACGGCTCGCCGGAACGGCGCGAAGAAAATGTGGAGAGGCTTGCAATCATGTTTCCCACAATAACAAGCGTGCTGAATGAATGGTTCCCGTTGGTGAAGGAAGTTTGTTCCATAGCAGAGAGCAGCTTTCTGCCTGGCTTCTACCCTCTCTCCAGCCCTCTAGCCATTCGACTAAGCTGGCAGACAACGCCAGAAGTCGCTGGTTATGCAAGGGCGAGGGGGTGGGACTTCGTTTTTGCGCCAGCCTCCTAACTGATTATCCACCGAATCCGTGCCGTACGTTGCGGCATAGTTACTTCGGTAGTTGCGCAGTGGTGCGAATCCTAAACGAGCAAGGAAAAAGTTGCAATGAATATGGCGGTGTGCGTTCGGTCAGTTATATTTTTTTGACTGTGGCGGTGTCATCAATCCAGAACGCGCCACACTCCGCATCGCTGAATTTCTTTGTGCATCGCATCT